>NZ_JBHWKU010000017.1:0-88354 GCF_042730645.1 Streptomyces sp. NPDC059906 | reverse complement strand
GGGCCACGGCGCCCGGCCCGCGTGCTGGCTCACGGCCCGAGCGGTGGCGCACCGCCCGGCCGACGGCGTCAGGCCGCCAGACCCAGCGCCGCCATCCCGCCCCACGGGAGGCTCCACCGCAGTTCGGCCACCGCCTGACCGGCAGGCCGCCGTACCGGGTCGGGCCCGGGCCACGGCGCCCGGCCCGCGTGCTGGCTCACGGCCCGAGCGGTGGCGCACCGCCCGGCCGACGGCGTCAGGCCGCCAGACCCAGCGCCGCCATCCGCTTGGTGTGCGCCTCGGTGATCCGGGAGAACATCTTGCCGACCTCGGCCAGGTCGAAGCCGTCCGCGACCCCGCCCACGAGCATGGTCGACAGCGCGTCCCGGTCGGCCACCACCCGCTGGGACTGCGAGAGCGCCTCCCCCATCAGCCGCCGCGCCCACAGCGCGAGCCGCCCGCCCACCCGCGGGTCGGCGTCGATCGCCGCGCGCACCTTCTCCACGGCGAAACCGGCGTGCCCGGTGTCGTCGAGCACGGCGAGGACCAGTTCGCGGGTGTCAGTGTCGAGGCGGGCGGCGACCTCGCGGTAGAAGTCGCTGGCGATGGAGTCGCCGACGTAGGCCTTGACGAGACCCTCCAGCCAGTCCGAGGGGTCCGTCTGCTTGTGGAAGCCGTCGTAGGCGGCCACGAACGGCTCCATGGCCCCCGTCGGCTCCTCACCGATCTCGGCCAGCCGGTCGCGCAGCCGCTCGAAGTGGTGGAACTCCGCCGACGCCATCTTCGCCAGCTCCGCCTTGTCCGCCAGCGTGGGCGCCAGCTTGGCGTCCTCCGCGAGCCGCTCGAACGCCGCCAGCTCGCCGTACGCGAGCGCGCCGAGCAGGTCCACGACCGCGGCACGGTACTGCGGGTCGGCCGCGGCCGTCGCCCAGTCGCGGGCGGCGACCGGGGTGGCTCCGCCGGTACCGGCGGTACCGGCGCTTCCGGCGGTCTCGGCGGGGGCGTCTGCGGCGGTGCCAGGCTTGTCAGAGCTCGTCATGCAGCGCACAATAGCCCGCTCTTCGGCGGCGGTAAGGCCCTGGTCAGTCAGTGTGACGACGACTACGTGAGCAAATCGGCCATCGCGTGTGCGCGAATCCGGGGTATGGTGGTAATGCGCCTGCCGAGTATGTGACGTACGGGTACGTGACATCGTCGTCGGGCCGCACGCATGAGGATGCCCGGTCGGTGGCCCGATCGGCTCCGACCCGACAGCCCTCCCTGCCGTACGCCACACTGCGTACGACAGTCCGGAGGGGGACCCTCAGTGGTACGAGCGCTGGAGCGTCGACAGAGGTCCCGTGTCCTACGGCTCACCCGTAAGGCAGCCGACGTCCCCGACACGGTCCGGCACGACCCGCGCGCTCGCCTCGCACCACGTACACAGAAGAGGCAGCACCCTGACTACGACGTTCCGATCCCTCGGGATCCTCCCCGAGACCGCCGAAGCCCTCGAAGCCGTCGGCATCACCACTCCCTTCCCGATCCAGGAGCTGACGCTCCCCGTGGCCCTCTCCGGCACGGACGTGATCGGCCAGGCCAAGACCGGCACCGGCAAGACGCTGGGCTTCGGCCTCCCGCTCCTCGAGCGCGTCACCGTCCCCGCCGACGTCGAGGCGGGCCGCGCGGCGCCCGAGTCCCTGACCGACGCCCCGCAGGCCCTCGTCGTCGTCCCGACGCGCGAGCTGTGCCAGCAGGTCACCAACGACCTCCTGACCGCCGGCAAGGTCCGCAACGTACGCGTCCTGGCGATCTACGGCGGCCGCGCCTACGAGCCGCAGGTGGAGGCCCTGAAGCAGGGCGTCGACGTGATCGTCGGCACCCCGGGCCGCCTGCTCGACCTCGCGGGCCAGAAGAAGCTGAGCCTCAAGCACGTCAAGTGCCTGGTCCTCGACGAGGCCGACGAGATGCTCGACCTGGGCTTCCTGCCCGACGTCGAGAAGATCATCAACATGCTGCCGGCCCGGCGCCAGACCATGCTGTTCTCGGCGACCATGCCGGGCGCGGTCATCGGACTGGCCCGCCGTTACATGTCGCAGCCCACCCACATCCGCGCCACCTCGCCGGACGACGAGGGCGCGACGGTCGCGAACACGAAGCAGTTCATCTACCGCGCGCACAACATGGACAAGCCCGAGATGGTGGCGCGCATACTGCAGGCCGAGGGCCGTGGACTGGCCATGGTCTTCTGCCGCACCAAGCGCACGGCGGCCGACCTGGCCGACCAGCTCAAGCAGCGCGGCTTCGCCTCCGGCGCGGTCCACGGCGACCTCGGCCAGGGCGCCCGCGAGCAGGCTCTGCGCGCCTTCCGCAACGGCAAGGTGGACGTGCTCGTCTGCACCGACGTCGCCGCCCGCGGCATCGACGTCGAGGGCGTGACGCACGTCATCAACTACCAGTCGCCGGAAGAGGAGAAGACGTACCTGCACCGTATCGGCCGCACCGGCCGCGCGGGCGCGAAGGGTACGGCGATCACGCTGGTCGACTGGGACGACATCCCGCGCTGGCAGCTGATCAACAAGGCGCTGGACCTGGGCTTCAACGACCCGCCGGAGACGTACTCCACCTCCCCGCACCTGTACACCGACCTGGGCATCGCCGAGGGCACCAAGGGCGTCCTGCCGCGCTCGGAGCGCACCCGCGCCGGGCTCGACGCGGAGGAGCTCGAGGACCTGGGCGAGCCGGGCGGGCGCGGTGGCCGCGGGCGTGGCGACCGGGGTGGCCGGGGTGGGCGCGACGACTCGCGTTCCGGCGACCGCGAGCGCGAGCGTTCGTCCCGTACGACGCCGCGCCGCCGCCGTCGGATGCGCGGCGGTGCGCCGGTGGACGCGGAGGCCTCCGTGGCCCCCGCGGCCGAGGCCGTGACCGGTGGTGCGGACAGCGCCGCCGACGCGGGCACCGACACCGACAAGGGTCCCCGCACGCTGCGCCGCCGGCGCCGTACGCGCAACGGTGAGCCCTCGCGCCGCCAGGAGACCGCCGCGACGCCCGCCACCGACGGCCCGGCGGCCCAGGCCGCCGAGCACGCCGCGCTCGCGCCTTCCGAGACCCCGGTCGTGGAAGCGGTGGCGGCCGAAACGGTGGCGGCCCCGGAGGGCGTGGAGGCCCCGGCGAAGCCGCGCCGCCGCCGCACCCGCAAGGCGGCCGAGACCTCGGCCGCCCCGCTGGAGACCGCTCCGACGGCGGAGCCGACGGCCACCGAGGAGTCGATCGTGGCTCCGGCGGTCGTCGAGGCCCCGACGGTGGAGGCTCCCGCCGAAAAGCCGCGGCAGCGCACCCGCAAGGCAGCCACGGCCGCCGAGGCGACGGTCGACACGGCCGAGGGAGCGGCCGTGCCCGCGGCCGAGCCGGCCGAGACCAAGCCGCGCCGCCGGACCCGCAAGGCGGCCGAGCCCGCCGTGCAGGCTCCGGACACCGAGGCGGAGGCCGAGACCAAGCCGCGCCGCACGCGGAAGACGGCCGCCACCAAGACGGCCGCCACCAAGGCAGAGGCCGCCGCCGACACCGCCGAAGCAGCGGAGGCGAAGCCCAAGGCCCGCCGCACCCGCAAGGCCGCCGAACCGGCGGTGCAGGCTGCTCCGGACACCGAGGCGGAGGCCGACGCCAAGCCGCGCCGCACCCGCAAGACGGCCGCCACCAAGACGGCCGCCGCCAAGGCGGAAGCCGCCGCCGACACCGCCGAGGCGGCGGAGGCGAAGCCGAAGACCCGCCGCACCCGCAAGGCCGCCGAACCGGCGGTGCAGGCTGCTCCGGACGCCGAAGCGGAGGCCGAGACCAAGCCGCGCCGCACCCGCAAGACGGCCGCCACCAAGACGGCCGCCGCCAAGGCAGAGGCCGCCAAGGCGGAAGCCGCCGCCGACACCGCCGAGGCAGCGGAGGCGAAGCCCAAGGCCCGCCGCACCCGGAAGACGGCCGCGTCCGTCGAGGCCGCCGCCGAGATTCCGGCGCAGGCCTCGCAGGAGCCGGAGGCCGCGCCGCGGCGCCGGACCCGTAAGGCCGCCGTTGCCGTCGAGGCACCCGCGGCTGGGGCCGACCCGGCGGAGGCGAAGCCGAAGGCCCGCCGTACCCGCAAGACGGCCGCCGCCGCGCAGCCCGCGGAGGCCGGCGAGAGCTGATCCGCGCCGCTCGTCCGAGACCGAGACCGTCGGCCCCGTCCCGCCACCCACGTGGGACGGGGCCGACGGCGTTGGGCGTCGTCACTGCCGTGCGCATCGCCCGATAGCCTCTGCCCGTGAGCAGGAACGCCGCCTTCAGCCCGCCCCCGGACGCCCGCGCGTACCGGCTGCGTACCGCACGCGGTGAGTTCGCCGTCGTCGACTCGCCCGTGGCCGCCGGGGTCGCGTCGAGGGGCGTGGTGATGATGCTGCCCGGCTTCACGGGGAGCAAGGAGGACTTCACCCTGCTGCACCGGCCGCTCGGGGCGCGCGGCTACCGCACGGTCGCCGTGGACGGACGGGGACAGTACGAGTCGGACGGGCCCGAGCACGACGAGGCGGGGTACGCGCGGGCCGAACTGGCCCGGGACGTGCTGGCGCAGGCCGCCGCCCTGGGGACGCGCGTGCATCTGGTCGGGCACTCCCTGGGCGGCCAGATCGCACGGGCCGCCGTCCTGCTCGACCCCGCCCCGTTCCTGTCCCTCACGCTGATGTCCTCGGGCCCGGCGCGGATCTCCGAGTCGCAGCGGCAGCGGGTGAAGCTGCTGCGGGACGCGCTGGACACGATGACGATGGCGGAGGTCTGGAACGTGATGCAGGCCATGGGACCGCCGGAGGAGGCCGGCGCCCCGGCCCCCGCCCACGGACCGGAGGACCCGGTACGGCTGCGCGACCGCTGGCTGGGCACCAGGCCGGCGCAACTGCTCGCCACGGGACGTCAGTTGTGCACCGAGCCGGACCGTGTCGCCGAGCTGGCCGCCGTGCCGCTGCCCTTCCACGTGCTGTCGGGCACCTATGACGACACCTGGCCCGTGCCGCTCCTGGACGAGATGGCCCTGCGCCTTGACGCGCGCCGGACGGTCGTCGCGGGCGCCGAGCACTCCCCCAACACCGACCAGCCCCTGCCGACCGCCCGCGCCCTCGCCGACTTCTGGGACGACCATCCCGTGCCGCCCCGGCCGTACGTGCGCTGAGGCCCCGCGGTGGCGCTCCGGCGACCCGCTTCCCGCCGGAGCAGGCCCTGACACTCCGCGGACAGCGCCCTAGTACTGCGCCCGCAGGTGCTCCCAGAAGCCGTCCCGCAGCGCCCGGCGCAGGTCGGCCTGGCCGCGCAGTGAGTACTGCAGCAGTCCCTCGGCCTCCACCAGCAGGTCCTGGTCCACGGAGCCGGGGAGGTAGGGGTGGCCGGGGAGCAGTTCGAGCAGGGACTCGCGCCCTCGGGCCGCCAGCCATTTCGCCGCGATCTGCGCGCCCACGAAGCGGACGTCCTCCCGGGCCGGGCGGGTGAGGCCCGCCTCGACGGCGGGGGCCGTGCGCCGGGAGACGTACGGCTTGAAGAAGTCGAGGTCGAGGGTGCGCTGGCTGTCGACCTCCCAGAGCAGTGGCTCGGCCTGGTTGCGGCCCTCGGGGGCCTCGATGCCCCACAGGTGGACGCGGGCGCCGAACCCCTGGGCGGCCTCGACCGCCGACACGAGGTCCTCGTCGCCGCCGAGCAGGGCCGCGTCGCTGATGGCGCGGTGCCGGGCGAGGGACTCCAGGTCGGTGCGGATGAGGGAGTCGACGCCCTTCTGCTGGTTGTTGGCGTTGAGGTTGCCCAGGCGGACCTTGACGTCCGGCAGCTCGGCGATGGACTGCTGCTCGGCGGTGTGGATGCGGCGGCGGGCGCCGTCGTACCAGTACACGCGCAGCAGGCGGCTGTCCGCGAAGATGGTCCGGGCCCTGTCGATGAGGGCCTCGATGAGCCCCTCGGCGTCCAGGTCGAAGGCCCGGCGGTCCTCGGTCCCGGCCACCAGTCGCCCCGCCGCCGCGTACAGGTAACCGGCGTCGACGAAGATCGCGTGGGTCGAGGGGGTCTTCGCCACCTCGGCGAGCATGCGCTGCAGCAGCTCGTTCGTGCGATCGATGCGAGCGTTCAGGGGCGCGAGGTCGTCGTTCATCGCCTCCATTGTCCCGGCGGTCACGCTACGAACACAACCGGTCCCGGTCAGTCTTGTACGAGACACCTATCGCGCGGTAACAAGCGACTTACTTGTCAGTAATTAGTCGTGCGAAAAATTTCCTTAGCGTAGGGAATGTTTGCAGAGGGCATCCCGTTGACCATTACGGAAGCCCGGGCACCGACGACCCAGGAGCCACACCAGTAGTTCTCCGCAGGAGGATGACCAGATCAAGGGAGAGGCCATGCGCTTTGAAGTCATGCGACTCGACGACGTCGACGGGACCCCCGTGGACACGACTGTCGTGGACGCCGCCTCCGTGAACCGCATCGTTCAGCAGGCTGCCGCCATCGGGCAGCGCCTGTGGATCCGCCCCGCCGACACCTCGGCCTTGTAACGCGGACCTTCGCACACGAGAACAGGGCCCCGCACGGAACTCCGCGCGGGGCCCTGTTCCCGTGCTCACGCGCCCTGGATCACCTGGGTGATCCCGTTGATGATCTGCTGCACGGCGATCGCGGAGAGCATCATGCCGGCGAGGCGGGTCACCAGGACCACGCCGCCGTCCTTGATGACCCGGATGATCAGCAGCGAGTACCGCATCACCAGCCACAGCACCACGTGGATGGCGAGGATCGCCGCCCACACCGAGACCTGCGTGGTCACGCTGTCCGCCTTCTGCACGGCCAGGATGACCGACACGATCGCTCCGGGCCCGGCGAGCAAGGGCATGCCCAGCGGTACGAGGGCGACGTTGACGTCCTTGGTCTGCTTCGGCTCGTCCGTCTTGCCGGTGAGCAGGTCGAGGGCGATCAGCAGGAGCAGCAGCCCGCCCGCGATCATCAGGGCGGGCACGGACACGTGCAGGTAGTCGAGGATCTGGTGCCCGAGCAGACCGAACACCGTGATCACACCACCGGCGACGCAGACGGCCTGGAGGGCCATCCGCTTCTGCACCTTGCCGGGGCGGCCGGAGGTGAGCGCGAGGAAGATCGGGGTGATCCCTGGGGGATCCATGATGACAAAAAGGGTCAGGAAGAGGGAGCCGAAGACGGCGACGTCGAACATGGGTGAGCCACTGGCCTTGCGAAGGAGGGGGAAGAGGGGAAGGAGGTCGCGCGGAGGGTACGGCTCAGACCCCGCCGGCCCCGGGCACGGGGAACGCTCCGAACGCCCGTCGCGTGATCTCCCCGTACACCTCGGGGTCGGTCGTGTACTCGCCGAGCACACAGGTCTTCCGGCCGCCGTGGTAGTCGCTCGAACCGGTCACCAGGAGCCCCAGCTCCTTCGCCGTCCCGCGCAGCCGTGCCCGCGTCTGGGCGTCGTGGTCCATGTGGTCGACCTCGATGCCGTCGAGCCCGGCGGCCGCCAGGTCGGCGATCGCGGCCTCGGACACGGTGCGGCCGCGCTTGGCGGCGGCCGGGTGCGCGAACACGGCGACCCCGCCCGCGCCCTTGACCAGCCGGAGCGCCTCGAAGGGGTCGGTCTCGTGCTTCTCCACGTGGGCCCGGCCGCCGTCGGCCAGCCAGTCCTGGGTGAAGGCGTCGTTCACGGTCGGGACGACGCCCAGTTCCACGAGGGCGGAGGCCACGTGCGGCCGGCCGACCGAGCCGCCACCGGCGATCCTGGCGACCTGCTCCCAGGTGACGGGCACGCCCAGCTCGTTGAGCTTGGCGACCATGGCCCGGGCCCGCGGCACCCGGTCGTCCCGGACCAGCTCGCGCTCGGCGAGCAGGGCGGGCTCCTCGGGGTCGAAGAGGTAGGCCAGCATGTGCATGCTGACGCCGTCGAGGCGGCAGGAGAGCTCGGCGCCGGTGACGAGGGTGAGCCCCTCGGGCAGGGCGGCGACGGCCTCGGCGTGGCCGCGGGTGGTGTCGTGGTCGGTCAGCGCGACGACGTCGAGTCCGGTCGCGGCGGCCTTGCGCACCAGCTGGGCGGGGGTGTCCGTGCCGTCGGACGCGGTGGAGTGGGTGTGCAGATCGATGCGCACGACGCTGACTCCAAGCGGTGACGGGACGGAAGGGGACGCTCAAGGATAACCGGAACTCGACCCCCCGCCGTCACACCCGCAGCACCCCTGCGCCCCCTACGCACGTACAGGTCCTACGCGCGCACCCACAGGTCCTACGCGCTCTGCCCGCCCTAAGCGTCCTAAGCGCCCACGACTACGGCCCGCCACCCCGTCCACCCCGGCCGCCCCGTCCGCCCCTGCGGCGCTACGGCGCTACGGCGCCGTCGGCTCGATCAGCCGCGGCGACAGCGCCCCGCACGGCACCAGGTCCACCTCGGCACCGGCGTCCCGCAGGTCGGTCAGCACCAGCTCCTCGTACATCAGCAGCCCGGACCGCTCGGGCCACACCACGGCCCACAGCCACATGCCGAGGGCCTCCCCGGCGAAGACGGCACGGTCGACGGGCCCCCCGGAGACGTGCCAGAGGGGGGTGGGGCGGCCCGCGGCCAGAACCTTGACCTGGGGCGGCTTCTCGACGTCCAGGTACGGTCCGGGGTCCGGGCCGTCGAGGCCCGCGTACCGCGCGCCGAGGCCGACGCCGAGCTCCTCGGCGACCAGGATCAGCTCACCGATGCCCCCGAGCGGGCCCGGCCCGGAACAGGCGACGGCGGTCGCCCGGCCTCCGCTGCGGTCGTCGCCCGCACAGGCCACGCCGGTGAACAGCCAGCCGACCGGCAGCGGCCAGGGCATCCACAACGGCACCTGCGTGCGGTGCACCACGACGCCGAGCGCCTCGACGCTGGGCGGGAGTACGGGCTGGACCGGGTGCACGGCGCCGTGCAGGTCGCACTGCCAGGAATCGGCGAAGAGGCCGGGAGCCCTGACCCGGCCACCACACTTCGGGCAACTGGGTTCGCCCCTCATAGAGCCCCACGGTCCTACCCCCGCACCCCCACGTCAAGGACGATCACCCATCCGGAGGGAAGGGCACCGGCCGGGCCGGCCCCCGAGTGACTAGATGTACATTGCATTAATTAGCAGAGCTAACTTACTATGTGTATACGCCAACCATTTGGCGTGCATCTTGTCCACCTCGTCCCCATTGGAGAGCAAGCATGGATCCCTTCGACGCGGGTGCGGGCGGCATCCTGCGGCAGCCCAAGGCCGTGTGGGCGACCGCGGGCGCGTCCGTCGTGGCCTTCATGGGCATCGGGCTGGTCGACCCGATCCTCCCGTCCATCGCCAAGGGCCTGGACGCGAGCGCCGGGCAGGTCTCGCTCCTGTTCACCTCGTACTTCCTCATCACCGCCCTGGCCATGCTGGTCACCGGTTTCGTCTCCAGCCGCATCGGCGGCCGCAAGACCCTGCTGCTCGGCCTGGCCTTCGTCGTGGTCTTCGCGGGCCTCGCCGGCACCTCCGACACCGTCGGCCAGCTCGTCGGCTACCGGGCCGGCTGGGGCCTGGGCAACGCGCTGTTCGTCTCGACGGCCCTCGCGGTGATCGTCGGCGCGGCGGCCGGCGGCAGCGCCGCCGCGATCCTGCTCTACGAGTCCGCCCTCGGCCTCGGCATGGCCTGCGGCCCGCTGCTGGGCGCACTGCTCGGCGACGCCAGCTGGCGCTACCCGTTCTTCGGCACGGCCTTCCTGATGGCGATCGGCTTCCTGTGCATCACGGTGTTCCTCAAGGAGCAGCCGAGGCCGGCCCGCAAGACCTCGCTGCTCGACCCGATCAAGGCGCTGGGCCACGGCGGCCTCGCCTCCGCCGCGGTCTCGGCGTTCTTCTACAACTACACGTTCTTCACCGTGCTGGCCTTCACGCCCTTCGTGCTGAACATGACGCCGTACAAGTCCGGCGCGGTGTTCTTCGCCTGGGGCGTCCTGCTCGCCGTCTTCTCGGTGCTGGTGGCACCGCGCATGCAGCGGCGCTTCGGCTCGCTCAAGGTGCTCGGCGGTTCACTGGTCCTGCTCGCGGCCGACGTCCTGGTCCTCGGGTACGGCAACCACACCGCGGCGATCGTCTGCACGATCCTGTCCGGCGCGTTCATCGGCGTGAACAACACCGTCTACACCGAGCTGGCCCTCGGGGTCTCGGACGCGCCGCGTCCGGTGGCGAGCGCGGGCTACAACTTCGTGCGCTGGTTCGCCGCGGCGGCCGCCCCCTACTTCGCGCCGAAGATCGAGGAGTGGACCGACGTCCACATCCCGTTCGTGGTGGCGGCGGTGACCGCCCTGCTCGGCGCGGTCGTGGTCGTCGTACGGCGGCGTGCCCTCACCCACGACGCCGAGGAGCTGGAGCCGAAGCACGCGAGCGAGGACTCGGTCACGGTCTTCGCCAACTGACGAGACGGAACCGGTGAGTTGTGTCACTCGGCTGCGACACTCGGCTGCATCAGTCCAGGGGGACGGACCTGCGGGACGGATCACGCAGGTCCGTTCCGTGGTTCAGCCAGCGCTCCTGGAGGGCGGGCGCGCCGTGCACGCGCTTCCAGGCGGCCTCGTTCGGCGTCATCGGCAGCAGCGGCAGGAACCGCACCGGGTCCAGCGGGGCGTCCAGCTCCAGGTCCTCCACCAGGCCCCCCGGCTCGGCGACCAGGACCGAGGTGAACGGGGCCCCGGGCCACAGCGGCTCACCGACGTCCAGCGAGGCGCCGGGCGCCACGATCACGCCCTCGACCTGCGGGGACGCGGCCAGTACGGCGAGCGGGCGGAGCACCTTGTCGGTGTCGGCGGCCCCGGAGCGCACGGAGAGCACCAGCTCGGCGCGGGGGCCCTTGACCGGGTCGGCGAGCGCGGCCGTGGGGTCCGCCATGGGCTGGGCCGACATGCCGAGGGTGGCGTAGCGGACGACGTCGCCCTCTCCTGCGGCGGCGGCGGCGGCGGGGAAACGCAGCACCTCGATGCGGTCGGTGCCGAGGAAGGTGACCGCCGCGCGCGCGTCCGGCTCGCCCAGCGCGCTGTGCAACCGGGCCTCGACCAGAGGAAGAACATCAGCCATGCGGCGAGCATAGAACTCGTCGGGAAGAGGCAAAGCGGCGCCTTGACACGTCGGGTGACTGGTACTCTGGCCCAGCGGTTCGGGGCAGCACGCAGAGCGTCGCGATCAAGTCCCCGACACTGTGAACACTCCCCTACGGGGAACCCCTCCAAACAAGGGGAATGGATCGTCCCTCACGAGGGACCGGCCGGAGGAGGTGGGGCTGGCATGGACCGAAGTCGACCGTGCAGTACCACCCGCTCTTCCGGCCGCTGACGCAGCCGCACCGGCTTTCTTCCCGTCGCCGCTGTCCGTACGCGCGCCCTCGCAAGGAAGAGCACTTCGTCTCGTTTTGCCTGACCCTGCCGTCGGTCCGGGTCAGCAGCTGAATCAGCAGCGAAGTCGGCCACCGCGACGGTGCGGTGCCCCCCGCTTTGTGGACGCGCCGAGCACGCGTGGTCTGGACGTCCTCATTCCGGGTGGTTCCACCCGTCTCCGGCCTCGTTCGCCGCCCGCCGCGAAGGAGCCTGCCATGTCGATGATCCGTGACCTGCGCGCCGCGGTCCGCCCGTCCCGCGTCTCGCTGCGCAAGGATGGCGGTGCCTACGACACCACCCGTGACCCGGCGACGACCTCCGCCGTCGTCGACTGCGCCGTCTACCGCGACGGCACCCGCGTCGAGACGGACGTGCCGCTGACCCCGCACACGGCGATGCGCCAGGTGCGCCGCGACGGCGGGTTCGTGTGGATCGGCCTGCACGAGCCCACCGAGGACGAGTTCGCCGGTATCGCCCGGGAGTTCGGGCTGCACCCGCTGGCCGTGGAGGACGCGGTCCAGGCCCACCAGCGGCCCAAGCTGGAGCGCTACGACGACTCCCTGTTCACGGTCTTCAAGACCGTCCACTACGTCGACCACGCCCAGCTCACCGCCAACAGCGAGGTCGTCGAGACCGGCGAGGTCATGTGCTTCACCGGCCGGGACTTCTTCATCACCGTCCGGCACGGCGGGCAGGGCTCGCTGCGTGCGCTGCGCCGCCGCCTCCAGGAGGACCCGGAGCTGCTGCTCAAGGGCCCCTCCGCGGTGCTGCACGCCATCGCCGACCACGTCGTCGACGGCTACATCGCGGTCGCCGACGCGGTGCAGGACGACATCGACGAGGTCGAGACGGAGGTGTTCTCGCCGGGACGCAAGGGCTCCCCGCGCGGCACGGACGCCGGGCGGATCTACCAGCTCAAGCGCGAGGTGCTGGAGTTCAAGCGGGCGGTGGCGCCGCTGCTGCGTCCCATGCAGCTGCTCAGCGAGCGGCCGATGCGGCTGGTCGACCCGGAGATCCAGAAGTACTTCCGGGACGTGGCCGACCACGTGGCCCGGGTGCAGGAGCAGGTCATCGGCTTCGACGAACTGCTGAACTCCATCCTCCAGGCCAACCTCGCCCAGGCGTCCGTCGCGCAGAACGAGGACATGCGCAAGATCACCTCGTGGGCCGCGATCATCGCCGTACCCACGATGGTGTGCGGGGTCTACGGCATGAACTTCGACTACATGCCGGAGACGCACTGGAAGTTCGGCTACCCGCTGGTCCTGTCGATCACGGTCGGCATCTGCCTGGGCATCCACCGCACCCTCAAGCGCAACGGCTGGCTCTGAACCCGCCCCCGGGCCCCTGGATAGGCTGACCGCATGACAAGCGAGCTGCTCGACAAGGCCCTCGTCGAGGAGGCCACCAAGAAGTCCGGCCTCGTCTGGGTCAAGGGCGCCGGGGTGCCCGCCCGGGCGCTGTGGCACGTCTGGCACGACGGCGCGGCCTGCGTCGTCGGCGACGGGCCGGGCGAGCAGCCGCTGCCGGGTCTTGCCGACGGGGCGGCGGCCGAGGTGACGGTGCGCAGCAAGGACAAGGGCGGCCGGCTGGTCTCCTGGGCCGCCCGGGTGGTGGAGCTGCCGTCCGGTTCCGAGGCGTGGCAGGCGGCGGTGGGCGAGCTGAAGGGCAAGCGGCTGAACGCCCCGGACGGCGAGGCCATGACCGGCCGCTGGGCCCGCGAGTGCCGGGTGCTGCGCCTGGAGCCGACGGGGACCACGGCGCCGCTGCCCGACGCCTCGCTGGCCGAGGCACCGCTGCCGAGCCCGGCGACGACCCGGCAGCCGGTGCCGGCGGGACTGCCGCGCCTGCTGCTGAAACGCCGCAAACGGCGCTGACGGCCCTGGGGACTCCCCAGGACGCCCCGGGACGCCCCTGGACGCCTCAGGAGGACGGCAGCTGCTTGCCGTAGTCCAGGGTGTCGTCCTTCGCCGGCTGCTCCAGCGCGAAGTCCTTGTTCCAGTCCGAGAAGCCGATCGAGCCCGCGCTGCCCGCCCGCACCAGGCGCAGCGGGTACGGGGTGCCCTCCAGGGAGACGTCCAGCGAGCCGCCCGCGCCGTCGTCGCCGGTGATGCGGATGGTGCGCACCCCGGCCTGCTCGTGGCGGCCGTCCGTCTTCACCGTGCCGTGCAGGGTCAGCAGACCGCCGAGGAGGACGTCCTTGTCCGTGAAGCCGCTGAACTTCTTGTACACGGGGTCGCTCTGCGGCACCTTCACGTACTTGCCGGCGAGCTTGTCGGCCGCCTTGGCGTCGCCGCCGTCGTGGCTCCAGAACCCGGCGTCGGCCTTGAGGAAGAGCTGCTCGCCGACGCGCAGCAGCCCGAACGTGGCCCCCTCGGCCGCGACCGAGCCGGTCCCTCCGTCGGCCTTCAGCCGCATGTCGAGGGTGTACGTGCTGCCGCCGGCCTCCACGGAGCCGTGCAGGCGCACCGTCCGGGCGGCCTCGGCGGCCGTCCCGGCCTTCGCCTGGATCTTGTCGGCCGACAGCTTTCCGAGGCCGTTGGTGCCCGCGTCGGGGTCCTCGCTGCTGCATCCCGTCAGCCCGGCTCCCGTCACGGCCAGGGCACACACCGCGCCCAGCCAGGCGGCCCTGCGGATTCGGCGCCGGGGAGTCACAGACACAGGTGAAACTGCCTTTCTGACAGGGCTGACACGCGGCCGACGGACGTCGGCGGCGAACCGACCGGGCCAGGGCGCAGCGTACCGGGGCCCCGCGGGGCCAACGGAGCCAGTCCGTCCGGACCGGCCACCAGGGCGAGGGCGATCGGGACGGGCCGGGCCTGTCCGGCGGATCAGGTCGCAGGAAAGCCACGGTGTTTCATTGACGCCGGTGAGCGGGGTCTGGTGCGTGCAGCTGCAAGGCGGAGGAGGGAGTCGACGCGATGGGGGTCCCCCCGCGCGAGCGCAGTCGAGCGTGGGGGAGTCGGCGAGTGACGACAACGCGGCAGATGGGCGTGCCAGACCCCGCGTCTGCGGCATGATCCGCCGGACAGGCCCTAGCCTGAAGCGCGTCCGAGCGGGCAATTCGGAAAAGAGACACCGTACGAACCAGCGTTCACGCACTCCCACTCGACTCACTCGACTCTCTCGACTTCCGCGTCCTCGCGCTCGGCTCCGCGCAGCGCGAGGACGTGAGGAAAGGAGCCGCGGCCATGGCAGCGGGCGCCCCCCGGATCTTCGTCTCCCACCTCTCCGGCATCGCCGTGTTCGATCCGGCCGGTGACCAGGTGGGACGCGTGCGCGATCTGGTCGTCATGCTCCGCGTCGGCCGCAAACCCCCGCGCGTGCTCGGACTGGTCGTCGAACTCACCACCCGCCGCCGGATCTTCCTGCCGATGACCCGGGTCACCGGCATCGAGTCCGGCCAGGTGATCACCACCGGCGTGCTCAACGTGCGGCGTTTCGAGCAGCGGCCCACCGAGCGCCTCGTCTTCGGCGAGCTGCTCGACCGGCGGGTCACGCTCACCGAGACGGGCGAGGAGGTCACGGTCCTTGACCTGTCGGTGCAGCAGTTGCCCGCCCGCCGGGACTGGGAGATCGACAAGGTCTTCGTACGCAAGGGCAGGAAGGGCGGTGCCTTCCGCCGCAACAAGGGCGAGACGCTGACCGTGGAGTGGTCCGGCGTCTCCGGCTTCTCCGTCGAGGAGCAGGGGCAGGGCGCCGAGAACCTGCTGGCCACCTTCGAGCAGCTGCGCCCCGCCGACCTCGCCAACGTCCTGCACCACCTGTCCGCCAAGCGCCGCGCCGAGGTCGCCGCCGCCCTCGACGACGACCGGCTGGCCGACGTGCTGGAGGAGCTGCCGGAGGACGACCAGATCGAGATCCTCGGCAAGCTCAAGGAGGAGCGCGCGGCGGACGTCCTGGAGGCGATGGACCCCGACGACGCGGCCGACCTGCTCGGCGAGCTGCCCGAGGCGGACAAGGAGCGGCTGCTGAGCCTGATGCAGCCCGACGACGCGGCCGACATGCGGCGACTGATGGCGTACGAGGAGCACACGGCCGGCGGTCTGATGACGACCGAGCCGATCGTGCTGCGCCCCGACGCGACCGTCGCCGACGCCCTGGCCCGCATTCGCAACCCCGACCTGTCCCCGGCGCACGCCGCCCAGGTCTACGTCTGCCGCCCGCCCGAGGAGACCCCGACCGGCAAGTACCTGGGCACGGTCCACTTCCAGCGCCTGCTGCGCGACCCCCCGTACACGCTGGTCGGCTCGATCCTCGACGACGACCTGCAGCCGCTGGAGCCGGACGCCGCGCTGCCCGTGGTCGCCGGGTTCTTCGCCGCGTACGACATGGTCGCGGCGCCCGTCGTGGACGACTCGGGGGCGCTGCTCGGCGCGGTCACCGTGGACGACGTACTGGACCACATGCTGCCCGACGACTGGCGGGAGACCGAGTACCACCTGGACGAGACGACGGGAACGACGGAGACGACGGGGACGACGGGGACGGCGACGGGGGAGGTGGGCGCCGATGGTGCCTGAGCGCGAGACGACGACACGGGAGCGTGCCACGTCGGGGGCCACCGCGTCCTCCCGGGCCCGGGCCCGCCTCGACCAGCCGCGTCCGCCGCGCCGCAGGCTGCTGCCCGAGTGGGACCCGGAGTCCTTCGGCCGGCTGTCGGAGCGCGTCGCGCGCTTCCTGGGCACCGGGCGGTTCATCGTCTGGATGACGGTCGTCATCATCCTGTGGGTGGTGTGGAACGTGTCCGCGCCGAGCGGCCTGCGCTTCGACGAGTACCCCTTCATCTTCCTGACGCTGATGCTGTCGCTCCAGGCCTCCTACGCGGCCCCGCTGATCCTGCTCGCGCAGAACCGGCAGGACGACCGGGACCGGGTCAACCTGGAGCAGGACCGCAAGCAGAACGAGCGGTCGATCGCCGACACCGAGTACCTGACCCGGGAGATCGCCGCGCTGCGCATCGGGCTCGGCGAGGTCGCGACGCGGGACTGGATCCGCTCCGAGCTCCAGGACCTCGTCAAGGACCTGGAGGAGCGGCAGAACGGCCATCACCCCGACCGCGGGGTATTCCCGGCGGATCGGTCCTCGGGGCGTGACGTACCCGACCGCTGACGGGGCTTTCCGTGCCCCGTGGGCGGCGCCGTACCATCGACCCTATGGCTACGGAAGACGCGGTGCGCGAGGCACTGGCGACGGTGAACGACCCCGAGATCAACCGGCCCATCACCGAGCTGGGGATGGTCAAGTCGGTGGAGATCGGCGCGGACGGAGCGGTCGCGGTCGCCGTGTACCTGACGGTCTCCGGCTGTCCCATGCGGGACACCATCACGCAGCGCGTGACGGACGCGGTGGCGGCGGTCGAGGGTGTCACGCGCGTCGACGTCGAGCTGGACGTGATGAGCGACGAGCAGCGCAAGGAGCTGGCCAGCGCCCTGCGCGGCGGCCAGACCGAGCGCGAGGTGCCCTTCGCCAAGCCCGGCAGCCTGACCCGGGTGTACGCGGTCGCGTCCGGCAAGGGCGGCGTCGGCAAGTCCTCGGTGACGGTGAACCTGGCGGCCTCGATGGCGGCCGACGGCCTGAAGGTCGGTGTCGTCGACGCCGACATCTACGGCCACTCCGTGCCGCGCATGCTGGGCGCCGACGGGCGTCCCACCCAGGTCGAGAACATGATCATGCCGCCTTCGGCCAACGGCGTGAAGGTCATCTCGATCGGCATGTTCACCCCGGGCAACGCGCCGGTGGTCTGGCGCGGCCCGATGCTGCACCGCGCGCTCCAGCAGTTCCTGGCGGACGTGTACTGGGGCGACCTGGACGTCCTGCTGCTCGACCTGCCGCCCGGCACCGGTGACATCGCGATCTCGGTGGCGCAGCTGGTGCCGAACGCCGAGATCCTGGTCGTGACGACCCCTCAGCAGGCCGCCGCCGAGGTGGCGGAGCGGGCCGGCGCCATCGCGGTGCAGACCCACCAGAAGATCGTCGGCGTCGTCGAGAACATGTCGGGGCTGCCCTGCCCGCACTGCGGCGAGATGGTCGACGTCTTCGGCACCGGCGGCGGTCAGGCGGTCGCCGACGGCCTGACCCGTACGACCGGTGCGTCGGTGCCGGTCCTCGGCGCCATCCCGATCGACGTCCGGCTGCGCGAGGGCGGCGACGAGGGCAAGCCCGTCGTCCTGTCCGACCCGGACTCCCCGGCGGGCGCGGCCCTGCGCTCGATCGCGGGCAAGCTCGGGGGGCGCCAGCGCGGCCTTTCCGGGTTGTCGCTGGGGATCACGCCGAAGAACAAGTTCTGACGTTCCGTTTCCGTACGGGAGTGGGGGCGCTGTCCACGGGGACGGCGCCCCTCCTCGTACCCGCGACCGCCGGCTAGGCGTACGCGGCGATGTCCTTGACGACGGCGAAGGCCAGCCCGTACGCGCTCATGCCCCGTCCGTACGCGCCGAGGTGCACGCCCTGCTCGGTCGAACCGGCCAGCACCCAGCCGAACTCGGACTCCCGGTAGTGGAAGGGCGTCGGTGCGCCGTCCACCGGCAGGGACAGCGTCGTCCAGTCCTCGCCGTCGAGGTCGTCCGCGAGGACCCACGCGGTCTCCGTCTGCTGCTCCAGCCAGTCGTCGCGCAGCGAGTGGTCCATCTGGCCGGGCCAGGTGAAGGACAGCAGCCCCACGCCGGCCAGCCAGGCCGCCGAGGACACCGAGGTGGCCTCCAGCAGGCCGGTGCCGTCGGCGCTGCGCCGGTCGGGGTTGGCCGCGACGGTCACGACGACCGCGAACTTCTCCTTGGCGTCCTGCTCGTCGCCCGCGACGTGCTCGTTGCGCACCGACGGTTCGTCGCCGTGCCCGATCGAGCCGTGTTCCACGGCCCCGTCGGCCGCCGTACCGATCTGCATCAGCCGGCGCCGCCCCGTGAAGGCCTCGTCGAGGCCGTACCACGGGAAGGGCGCACGCAGGTAGCCGTCGACCGTACCCCGGCCGGAGGGGGACTGTGGTCCGCCCTCCGCGGCCGGCGCCTGCGCGACTGCCCGACTCGTCGTCTCCATGTGCCCGGACGCCTCCTCGCTCTCGTCGGACCGGAACGGCCCGCCCCCCTTCGGGCGCACTCGTCCGGTCCGCACAACAACTCGGGCAGCATAGCCACCCCGCTGGCGGCAGCCGGGAAATCGCCCGGCGCGTGAGCCGCGCGGGCGTCGCCTTCAGGGCCTGTGCGCCCCGTCCGGAGTATGAGACACGTCACGTTCCCGGTCCGCGGGCCGGGCGTGGGAGGAGCCGGGTCAGGTGGCGTCCATGTCGAAGGGCGGGCGGTCGTCGGCGGCGGGCTTGCCGGTCTTCCCGGGCGTCTCGGGCTTCTTCGACATGTCGACGCGGCCGTCGCCGGACGCGGCGGACGACGATCCGGAGGACGACCCCGAGGGCGATCCCGAGGACGAGGGCTCCGCGTCGCGGCCGTGGACCGCGTCGGTGACCTCGGCCATCTCCTTCTTCAGGTCGAAGCCGTTGCGGAGCTCCTTGAGCCCCAGCTCGTCGTTGTCCAGCTGCTTGCGGAGGAACGTCTTGGGGTTGAGGTCCTCGAACTCGAAGTCCTTGAACTCGGGGCCCAGCTCCTGGCGGATGTCCTGCTTGGCGCTGTCCGAGAACTCCCGGATCTTCCGGATGGTGCGCGTCACGTCCTGGATGACCTTGGGGAGCTTGTCCGGACCGAAGACGAGCACGGCGAGGACGACGAGCGTCACCAGCTCTAGTGCGCCTATGTCATTGAACACCTGAAGCTCCTTGGGATGTCCGGGCCGCCACCACGGTACCCGCCGATCCCGTCCGACCGGTACCGTCCCGTGAGCCCCGAGTGGGTGTACGTGAGCGCTTTCCGAATTGTTTGCCTTCCTGGCGCCTTGTCGGGACCTTCCGGCGGTCAGTCGCCGCCGGAGGAGCCGAGCACCAGTGAGACCTTCGTCTCCTTGCCGTCGCGTTCCAGGGTCAGTTCCAGGCGGTCGCCGGGGCGGTGGGCGCGGGTCTTGACGATGAGTTCCTCGCCGGAGTGCACGCGTTGTCCGTCGACCGCGGTGATCACGTCCCCGGGCTTGATGCCCGCCTCGGCGCCGGGGCCGCCGGTGGTGACCGCGGGGCCGCCGTCGCCGCCCTTGGCACTCACGCGGGCGCCGTCACCCGTGTAGTTCATGTCGAGGGTGATGCCGATGACGGGGTGGGTGGCCTTGCCGGTGTTGATCAGTTCCTCGGCGACGCGCTTGCCCTGGTTGATGGGGATGGCGAAGCCGAGGCCTATGGAACCGGCCTGCCCGTCGTCCGACTCGGCGCTGCCGCTGTCGGCGGAGCGGATGGCGGAGTTGATGCCGATGGCCCGGCCCCGCGCGTCCAGGAGGGGGCCGCCGGAGTTGCCGGGGTTGATGGGCGCGTCGGTCTGCAGGGCGTCGACGTACGAGATGTCGCTGCCGTCGCCCTCCTCGCCGCCCGCGGTGATGGGCCGTTCCTTGGCGCTGATGATGCCGGAGGTGACCGTGCCGGCCAGGTCGAAGGGGGCGCCGATGGCGACGACGGGGTCGCCGACGCGCACGTTGTCGGAGTTGCCGAGGGGCAGGGGGGTGAGGCCGCTGACGCCCTTGACCTTCACCACGGCGAGGTCGTACCCGCTGTCCCGGCCGACGACCTCGGCCTCGGCGGTGTCGCCGCTGTTGAAGGTCACGGTGATCTCGCCGCCGGAGCCTGCGGGCTCCACGACGTGGTTGTTGGTCAGGATGTGGCCGCGGCCGTCGAGTACGAACCCGGTGCCGGTACCGGCCGCCTCGCTGCCGCTCACGTGCAGGGTCACCACGCTGGGCAGGGCACGCGCGGCGATGCCCGCGACGCTGTCCGGGTCCCGCTCGGCCGCCTCGGGGCCGGCCTGGGGCAGCTCGACGGTGCCCACGCCGCCGTTCCGTTCCAGGTACGCGCCCACGCCGCCGCCGATGCCGCCGGAGACCAGGGCGATGAGCAGCGCCCCGCCGACGAGCGCCTTCGCTCGCGGCCCGCGTCGCCGCTTCGGCGCGCGGTCGGCCGCGTCGTGGTGCTGTGCGGAGGCGGCCCAGGGGTCGTAACGCCCCCACGGATCGACGGGCGGGGCCGCCGCGTCGTGGGGCGCCGTGTCGTACGCCGGGGCGGCCGGCGCCGGATGCTGCTCCCGCGCCGTCGGCGGCACCGGGGGCGGGGCGTCCGCGAACGCGGGGTCAGGCACCGCACCCGCGGGCGGCGACACCGACGGCGCGCCCGGGGCGTGCGGCGCGTGGGCGTGCGGGCCGTCTGTCGCGGGCGCGACCGGGGCGTGGGTCTGCGGGCCGTCTGTCGCAGGCGCGACCGGGGCGTGCGGGCCCTCCGTCGCGGGCGCGACCGGGGCGTGCGGCGCCCCTGCCGCGGCCGTCACCGTGCCGTGCGCCGGGGTGGCCGCGGGGTGCTGGACCGGCGGTGCGGGGGCCCAGGGGCCGGGCTCGCCGTACGGCGGGGTGCTGTACGGGTCGGGTTCGTGCAGCGGCTTGGGCCGCCCGGCGTCGGACGTGCCGTCGGCGGCCGGAACGGAGCCGGCCCCCGCGTGGGACCGCGCCTCCGCGTCCACCGCCGGGGCCGCTTGCCGGTCCCGGTCCCCCTGCCTGGGCAGACCGGCATCCGGCAACTCGGCGGCGTCGGCACCTCCCTGCCCCGGCGCCCCGGCGGCAATCGCTGGACCGGCAGCCACCGCTGGACCGGCGGCCGTCGACAGACCGGCCGGAAGACCGCCCTGCCCTGGCCCACCGACCACCGTCGGCTCGGCGGCGCCCGCACCTCCCTGCCCCTGCGACCCGGCGACCACCGCTGGACCGGCGGCCGTCGACAGACCGGCCGGAAGACCGCCCTGCCCCGGCCCGCCGACCGCCGTCGACTCGGCGGCGTCGGCGCCTGGCTGCTGGTGTGTGCCCGGGCCGGTTGCCGGGTCGGTGTCGGCTTCGCGGGCCGTGCGTGGATGCGGGGGCGTGTCCGTCGGTTCGTCCCGGTCGGGCCGGGGCAGGTCCAGCTCGTAGTCGCCCGCTTCGGTCGAGCGGGGAGCCGCCGCCGGGCGTGCCAGCTCGAAGTCGCCCCCGTCGGTCGGCCGGTCGTCGGTGGCCGTGTCCGTGGTGGGGGCCGGGCGAGGGCGTTCCAGTTCGAAGTCGCCGTCGGGTGCGTCCTCGGACGTGCGGGGACGACTCCACCACTTCGCCTTCGTGGGCTTCCCCTCGTTCATGCTCTCCCCCGCAGCTGGCCGCAGATCGTCGGCTCCGAGAACTCTGGCGCCACCCCGGATTCAATCAGGTTCGCGGACCGGCGCGCAGATCCCGTCAGCGAAGCGGAGGAGAGGAGGCGGCCGGGGAAGCCGCCGGGTAGGAGGACGGAGCGGGGACGGGGGCCGCGAGCAGGCCGGGCGGCCTGACCTCGGGGGCCGCCGACCAGGAGCTCAGGGAGAGCGGCGGAACGGCTTCCAGCGGCCGTATCAGCGGGGACATGGCGGCGGCACCGGCCGTCACCGGGGTGGTCAGTGCCCGGACGGCCTGCTGCCGTGCGTCACCCCCGGCGGGGGCCGGCATCCCGGGCAGCAGTGGCGCCGAGGCCGTGGTGGACGCGACGGGGAGGTCACCGAGCGCGCGCTGCCCCTGCCCGAGCAGCGGCCCGCCCGTGCGGCGGCGCTGGCTCTCGGAACCGGTGGCGGCGGCAGAGCCCGGGGTGCGCAGCGGCGTCACATTGCTGCCGCTGCCCGAGCCGCGTGCCTCGGTGGTGGTGTCCGGTGTGCCGAGGGTGACGCCGCCCAGCGCGATCGCGGCCAGCGACACCGCTCCGGCGGCGGCGAAGGCGAACCGCAGGCCGCGCGAGGCCGAACGGTCGGGCTCCTGCCTGCCCACCTCGTGGATGCGGAAGCCGCGCCCCGACGTGGCGGACGGCAGCACCGGGGCGGGCGACCCGGCGGGGACGTAGTCGAACTCGAACCGCTCGTCCCGCCTCGGGCCGAAGACGCCGGAGGCCGCGGACGCGCCGAAGCCTCCGGGCAGCCCGCCGAACGGCGAGCCGCCGCCGTCGGAGTCACCGCCGCCGGGAAGCCCCTGGAGGCGGGCCAGGAAGCTCTCGGACGGGGCCGGCGGGGCCGCTTGGGCGAAGACGTTCTTCAACCGGCGCTGCGCGTCGACCTCCGCCTTGCACTTCGGGCAGGTCGCCACGTGCGCCAGCACGCGCTCACGCGCGTCATGACCGAGCTCCCCGTCCACCAGGGCGGAGAGTCGGTCTCCCAGGTGCTGCTCTGCGAGGTGTCCCTCGGACTCAGGCCGTGACCCACTCACGCGCTCGTGCCCCCTCCTCCCAGTGCGGGCACACCGGCCGCCAGCGAGCGACGGTCGGCCCGCGCCTTCGGGGACCGGTGCGCGAGCGCCTTGCGCAGCTGGGAACGGCCGCGGTGGATGCGGGAGCGCACCGTGCCCAGCTTCACACCGAGGGTCGCGGCGATCTCCTCGTACGACAGCCCTTCGATGTCGCACAGGACGACGGCGGCGCGGAACTCGGGCGCGAGGGTGTCCAGCGCCTGCTGGACGTCCGCGTCGAAGTGGGCGTCGTGGAAGAGCTGCTGCGGGGTGGGCTCCCTGCTGGGCAGCCGCTCGGCCGCGTCGTCGCCCAGCGCGTCGAACCGGATGCGCTGCTTGCGGCGCACCATGTCCAGGAAGAGATTGGTCGTGATGCGGTGCAGCCAGCCCTCGAAGGTGCCCGGCGTGTAGGTCGACAGGGAGCGGAAGACACGGACGAAGACCTCTTGGGTGAGGTCCTCGGCGTCGTGCTGGTTGCCCGTGAGGCGGTAGGCGAGGCGGTAGACCCGGCCGCTGTGGGTGCTGACGATCTCCTCCCAGGTGGGCGGAGTCCACGCCTGCCCGTCCGCGTCGCTGGAGAAGGTCGCGGTCTGGGCGTGTCCCGTGGTGGGACCGTCGGCGTGGCTGTGGTCAGCAGCGGTGTCGTTCACGGATTTCGGCCTGCCTGCCGATCCGAGGAAGCGCCTCAGCACTCCACCCCGATCCGCGGGTGCGGCCGCACCTCCCCTGTCGGCTCTGGTGGTGTCCAGTGGAGCCCCTACCATAGCCACCTCGCCCGTTAGCTCCGGATAAGCGGTTTTACGAGAATTTGATCTGGGCCGGTACGGCTCGTCCCCGGCCCGCTCGATCGCCTCTCGGCACCGCCTCTTTGCTTCCCCCTTTAAACGACTGGTCCCATCTGCGGGTTCCCGACGCCAACGGATACAGTCACGCCGAGGCAACGACGGGGACAGGAGAGGGTCATTACCGGCAACCGGCAGACGAGCTGGGCGTTCGCCGACGCCTATGTCGCCGAGGACGACGCGCTGCTCTGGGCACGCGACCGGGCCCGCGAGGCCGGCCTGCGCTCGGTGACCCCGGGCACGGGTTCCGCCCTGGGGCTGCTCGCCGCCGCCGTGGACGCCAAGGCCGTCGCGGAGATCGGCACCGGCTGCGGCGTCTCCGGTATCCATCTGCTGCACGGCATGCGGCCGGACGGGGTACTGACCACCGTCGACCCGGAGCCGGAGCACCAGCAGTTCGCCCGCCAGGCCTTCCGGGCGGCGGGCTTCGCCAGCAACCGGGCCCGGTTCATTCCCGGGCGCGCCCTGGACGTGCTGCCCCGGCTCGCGGACGCCGGATACGACCTGGTCTTCTGCGACGGCGACCGGCTGGAGTACCTGGACTACCTCGCTGAATCGTTGCGCCTGCTGCGCCCGGGGGGTCTCGTCGCCTTCGAGGGCGTCTTCGGCGCCGGCCGCACGATCGACTCGGGACCGCAGCCCACCGAGGTGCTGCGGGTGCGGGAGCTGCTGCGCGCGGTGCGGGAGAGCCAGGAACTGGTGCCGTCACTGCTCCCGGTGGGCGACGGACTGCTGTGCGCCGTGAAGCGCTGACCCGAAACGCCGGAGCAAAGCCCCGCCCCGCGCACCGGGAAAGGCTATGGAAGAACAATCACCCCGGCACCGCGAACGGTACCGGGGCGACTGAACGGGTATGGTCGCTCGCGCGTCAGCCGACGACCTTCTTGAGGGCGTCGCCGAGGGCGTCGGCCTCGTCGGGGGTCAGCTCGACGACGAGCCGCCCGCCGCCTTCGAGCGGAACGCGCATGACGATGCCCCGCCCCTCCTTGGTCACCTCGAGCGGGCCATCGCCCGTCCGCGGCTTCATGGCCGCCATGCTCGTTCCCCTTCCTGATACCAGCTCACCGTCACCGCCGACGGCCCGTGAGGGCACGCGCAGTCCGGCTTGGACGCGCGACACCGGCATCGAACACATTGCTTCCCAGCCATTATCCCGCATCCCAGGACCCGATGACCAACATAGGTCGGCATCGCTTGGGCAACGCGCGCGAGCAAAACCACTCAATTCGGCGATGTGACTGCGATACTGCGCGCCCTCACGCACTTCCACCGAATGGATACGGACCGGGTTTCTTTGACGCAGGTCACACCTCATGAGCGATCCCTTCCCGGTGATCTCCGTCATGCTGTCTCCCGGACACATGCCACTGCATGCCACGACGCGGAGGGGATCCCCATGGCCGACACCGTGCTCTACGAAGTGAGCGACGGGCTCGCGACGATCACGCTGAACCGCCCCGAGGCGATGAACGCGCTGAACATCGAGACCAAGGTCGCGCTCCGTGACGCGGTGCGCTCCGCGGCGGCGGACGACGCCGTACGGGCGGTGCTGCTGACCGCGGCCGGGGACCGGGCGTTCTGTGTCGGCCAGGACCTCAAGGAGCACATCGGGCTGCTGGCCGCCGACCGGGAGACGGGCTCGGGGCAGACGATGAGCACGGTGCGTGAGCACTACAACCCGATCGTCCGGGCGCTGGCCGGCGCCGAGAAGCCGGTGGTCGCCGCCGTGAACGGCGTGGCGGCCGGCGCGGGGCTCGGTTTCGCGCTCGCCGCGGACTACCGGATCGTCGCGGACACGGCGGCGTTCAACACGTCCTTCGCGGGCGTGGCGCTCACCGCGGACTCCGGCATCTCCTGGACGCTGCCGCGCGTCGTCGGCCCCGGCCGCGCCGCCGACCTGCTGCTCTTCCCGCGCAGCATCCGCGCGCAGGAGGCGTACGAGCTGGGCATCGCCACCCGGGTCGTCCCCGCCGCCGACCTGCGCGCCGAGGCCGAGAAGACGGCGCGGGCGCTGGCCGGGGGACCGACGGTGGCGTACGCGGCGCTGAAGGAGGCGATGGCGTACGGGCTGACGCACTCGCTGTCCGAGACGCTGGACAAGGAGGACGAGCTGCAGTCGCGGGCGGGCGCCTCCGAGGACCACGCGATCGCGGTGCGGGCGTTCGTCGAGAAGCAGAAGCCGAAGTACCTGGGCCGGTAGACGAACACCGGCAGCCATGCACCGCCGACAGCCACCTGCCGACGCACCGCGGCCGCCCGCCGACAGACGGCCACCGACGGGCGGCACGCGACCGGTGACAGGTGGCCCGGCAGCCAGCGACAGGCCGCGAGCGGCCGGTGACAGCGACAAGCCCCCCGCTTGACCGACTGCGGACGACCGACGTCCGACGGCAGGCGGCAAGCAGCCCCGCGGCTGACGGCGAGCCGCCGGTGAGGCCGCGGGCGGCCGGTGACAGCGACGGGCAGCCCGGTCACAGGCCGCGGGCAGCCGACGGCGAGCGGCAAGCAGCCCCGCGGCTGACGGCGGACAGCCGGTGAGGCCGCGGGCGGCCGGTGACGGCCACGAGCATCCCGCTTGACCGACTGCGGACGACCGACGTCCGACGGCAGGCGGCAAGCGGCCCGGCGGCTGATGGCGGGCCGCCGGTGAGTCCGCGGACGGCCAGTGACGGCGACGAGCGCCCCGCATGACCGACTGCGGACGACCGACGTCCGACGGCGGACGGCAAGCAGCCCCGCGGCTGACGACGAGCCGCTGGCGAGGCCGCGAGCGGCCGGTGACAGCGACGGGCGGCCCAGTGACAGGCCGCGGGCGGCCGGTGAGGCCGCGGGCGGCCGGTGAGGCCGCGGGCGGCCGGTGAGGCCGCGGGCGGCCGGTGAGGCCGCGGGCGGCCGGTGACGGCCACGAGCATCCCGCTTGACCGACTGCAGACAACCGACGGCAGGCGGCAAGCAGCCCCGCGGCTGACGGCGAGCCGCCGGTGAGGCCGCGGGCGGCCGGTGACAGCGACGGGCGGCCCGGTGGCAGGCCGCGGGCGGCCGACGGCGAGCGGTAGCGGCCCGGCGGGTGACGGGCTGCCGGTCACCGGCGGCGGGCGGGCGGTGCAGGCGGTCGGTGGGTGGCAGGTTGCCGGGGGCAGGTGGGCTGCGGTTTAAGGTCTGCGGGCCGCGCAGGCCGCCAGGTGGTCGTCGACCAGTCCGCACGCCTGCATCAGCGCGTACGCCGTCGTCGGGCCGACGAAGCGCAGGCCCCGCTTCTTCAGGGCCTTGGACAGGGCCGTGGACTCCGGGGTCACGGCCGGGACGTCGGTGAGGGTTTTCGGGGCCGGTCGTCCGGCCGGGTCCGGGGCGTGCGACCAGATCAGCTCGTCCAGGTCGCCGGGGGCCCACTCGGCCAGCACGCGCGCGTTGACGAGGGTCGCGTCGATCTTGGCGCGGTTGCGGATGATGCCGGTGTCGGCGAGCAGGCGCTCGCGGTCGGTGTCGGTGAACGCCGCGACCCTGGCGATCTCGAAGCCGGCGAAGGCGCTGCGGAAGCCGGTGCGGCGGCGCAGGATGGTGATCCAGGACAGGCCGGACTGGAAGGCCTCCAGGCTGAGCCGCTCGTACAGCGCGTCGTCGCCGTGGACCGGGCGGCCCCACTCGTCGTCGTGGTAGGTGATGTAGTCCTCGGTGGACAGCGCCCAGGGGCAGCGCAGCGCGCCGTCCGGGCCCGCGACGGCCTCCCCGGCGCTCACTGCTGCTCCTCCCGGTCCGGCTTGTCCATGACGACGTGGCGGTGGGCCGCCGCGGCCCGGGCGCCCGCCAGCGCGGACTCCAGGTCGGCGATCCGGGCCTCGCGCTCGGCCAGCTCGGCGCCGAGGCGGCCGAGGGCGTCGTCGACCTCGGCCATGCGGTAGCCGCGGACCACGAGCGGGAAGCGCAGCCGCTCCACGTCCCCGCGGCCCACCGGGCGGTCAGGGGGCAGCGCGTCCCTCACCCGCTCGGGTGCGGCGTCGGGCAGCGGCCCGCTCTCGCCGCCGCCCACCACGGCGAGCGTCACCGCGGCCACGACGACGGCCAGCGCGATGACGAGGAACAGGAACATGACCATCGCTGGGCCCCCATGGTCGGGTCGGCGTCGGTTGTGCCGGAGTCGGTTGTGTCGGGTCCGATCGTGCCATGCGAGTCTGACAGTCGGGGCCGCGGTGGTCGAAGGGCCACCCGCCCGGAGTCGAGAGCGGCACGAGAGAACGGTGTGGACGAGGAGATGTCACAGGGGATGCTCAGGCTGGGCAGACGCGAATTCGCGGCGCACGAGCCGGTGATCATGGCGATCGTGAACCGTACCCCGGACTCCTTCTACGACCGGGGGGCGACCTTCGGCGACGAGCCCGCCCTCGCGCGCGTGGAGCAGGCCGTGGCCGAGGGCGCCGCGATCATCGACGTCGGCGGGGTGAAGGCCGGTCCCGGGGACGAGGTGTCGGCCACTGAGGAGGCGCGGCGGACGGTGGGCTTCGTCGCGGAGGTGCGACGGCGGTACCCGGACGTCGTGATCAGCGTGGACACCTGGCGGCACGAGGTCGGCGAGGCCGTGTGCGAGGCCGGGGCGGACCTGCTGAACGACGCGTGGGGCGGCGTCGACCCGAAGCTCGCGGAGGTCGCGGCCCGGTACGGGGTGGGGCTGGTGTGCACGCACGCGGGCGGCGCCGAGCCGAGGACCCGGCCGCACCGGGTGACGTACGACGACGTCGTGGCCGACGTCCTGCGGGTGACGCTGGGGCTGGCCGAGCGGGCGGTGGGGCTGGGCGTGCCGCGGGAGTCGGTGCTGATCGACCCCGGGCACGACTTCGGGAAGAACACCCGGCACAGCCTGGAGGCGACGCGACGGCTCGGGGAGATGGTGGAGACGGGGTGGCCGGTGCTGGTGTCCCTGTCGAACAAGGACTTCGTCGGGGAGACGCTGGACCGGCCGGTGAAGGAACGGCTGATCGGCACGCTGGCGACGACGGCGGTGTCGGCATGGCTGGGGGCCAGGGTGTACCGGGTGCACGAGGTGGCGGAGACCCGGCAGGTGCTGGACATGGTGGCGACGATCGCCGGGCACCGGGAGCCGGCGGTGGCGCGGCGGGGGCTGGCCTAGGGCCAGTCTGACAATTCGCGTCGTCGCCCGAAGGGCGGCCGCGGGGCGTCAGGTGCGTGCTCTGGGGGTCCCCCCGGCCGGAGGCTGGGGGAGCGCCGGTCCCAGACCCGCGTACTGGCCGTACTCGGGTCTGGGGCCGGTGCGGCGAGAGGGCGTGCATGGCGTCGCGCGGCAGACGGGAATTGTCAGACAGGCCCCAGGGCTTCGGCGGGGGTCGGCCCAGGGCTCGCCCCCGCCGGGGCCGGCCGCGTTACCGGCCCGCCTCCTTGGAGACCAGGGCGACCGCCTCGTCCACGTCGTCGGTGACGTGGAAGAGCATGAGGTCCTTCTCCGCGGCCTTGCCCTGGGCCACCAGGGTGCCGCGGAGCCAGTCGACCAGCCCGCCCCAGTACTCCGAGCCGAACAGCACGATGGGGAAGCGGGTCACCTTCTGGGTCTGCACCAGGGTGAGGGCCTCGAAGAGTTCGTCCAGGGTGCCGAGACCGCCGGGCAGCACGACGAAGCCCTGGGCGTACTTCACGAACATCATCTTGCGGACGAAGAAGTAGCGGAAGTTCAGGCCGATGTCGACGTAGGGGTTGAGCCCCTGCTCGAAGGGCAGTTCGATGCCCAGGCCGACCGAGGTGCCCTTCGCCTCCAGGGCGCCCTTGTTGGCCGCCTCCATGGCGCCGGGCCCGCCGCCGGTGATGACGGCGAAGCCCGCCTCCACCAGCCCGCGACCCAGCCGCACGCCCGCCTCGTACTCCGGTGAGTCCACGGCCGTACGCGCGGAGCCGAAGACGCTGATGGCGGGCGGCAGTTCGGCCAGCGTGCCGAAGCCCTCGATGAACTCCGACTGGATGCGCAGCACGCGCCAGGGGTCGGTGTGCACCCAGTCCGTCGGAGCACGCTCGTCCAGCAGGCGCTGGTCCGTGGTGCTCTCCTGCACCTGGCCCCGCCGCCGGAGGACGGGGCCCAGGCGCTGCTCCTCCGGTGGCCGCTTCTTGCCCTCGGGGTTGCCGGTAGCCATGCGCGCTCCCTCCAGTTGCAGGTTCTTCCACCTCAGCGTAGATCTACGCGGGTTACGTACGAGGGACCTCAGCATGTCCGCCACGCAGCGGCATAAACCCGCCGCGGGCACCGTGGATCATGCCGTCAGCCAGGAGCGCAGACGCTCCTCCCCCGCGAGGATCTTCGCCACCTCGACCCGCTCGTCGCGCTTGTGCGCCAAGTGCGGGTTGCCGGGGCCGTAGTTGACCGCCGGGACGCCGAGCGCGGAGAAACGGGACACGTCCGTCCAGCCGTACTTGGGCTGCGGGGTGCCGCCCACCGCCTCGATGAAGGCCGCCGCGGCCGGGTGCGACAGGCCGGGCAGGGCCGCGCCGCTGTGGTCGTCGACCACGAACTCCGTCACCCCGCAGTCCGCGAAGACCTCGCGCACGTGGGCGAGGGCGTCCTCCGGGCTGCGATCGGGGGCGTAGCGGAAGTTGACGGTGACCACGCACTCGTCGGGGATGACGTTGCCGGCCACCCCGCCCGTGATGCCGACCGCGTTGAGGCCCTCGCGGTACTCCAGTCCGTCGATGACCGGGTAACGGGGCTCGTACGCCGCGAGGCGCGCGAGGATCGGGGCGGCGGCGTGGATGGCGTTGGAGCCCATCCAGGAGCGCGCCGAGTGCGCCCGCTCCCCCGCGGTCTTCAGCAGCACCCGCAGGGTGCCCTGGCAGCCGCCCTCCACCTGGCCGTCGGACGGTTCGAGGAGCACCGCGAAGTCGCCCTCCAGCCACTCGGGATGCGCCTCGGCGACGTGCTTCAGGCCGTTCAGCTCGGCGGCGACCTCCTCGTTGTCGTAGAAGACGAAGGTCAGGTCGCGGTTGGGGGCGGGGACGGTGGCCGCGATGCGCAGCTGGACCGCGACGCCCGCCTTCATGTCGCAGGTGCCGCAGCCCCACAGGACCCCGTCCTCGTCCAGCCGGGAGGGGACGTTGTCCGCGATGGGCACCGTGTCGATGTGGCCGGCCAGGATCACGCGCTCGTCGCGGCCCAGGTCCGTACGGGCGACGACGTTGTTGCCGTACCGCTCGACCGACAGGTGCGGCAGGGACCGCAGGGCGCTCTCGATCGCGTCCGCCAGGGGCTTCTCGGTGCCGCTCTCGGACGGGAAGTCGACGAGCCGCGCGGTAAGCTCTGCGGCGTCCAGCGTGAGGTCAAGCGGGGTATCGGCCATGGTCCCGACCCTAGCGCCCTGCCCTTTCGGGCAAGGTGCGCACCCGGCGGACACCGGACCCTACCCTCCAGTACCTTGTACGCGTGCTCCAGCCGTCCCCACCTCGCAAACGCCGTGGCCGCCTCGCCCGTTCGGGCGCCGCCTCCATGGTTCTGCTCGCGGTCGCCGGTTATCTGGCGGTGCAGTACGTCACCGGGGGCGCGGGCGCTCCGGGGTGCAAGGTGGCCGGCGGCAAGGGCGAGCGGACGACCTACGAGTTCACGCCGGAGCAGGCGGTGAACGCGGCGACGATCACCGCCGTGGGCACCGCCCGCAAGCTGCCCGAGCGGGCCGTGACGATCGCGCTGGCGACCGCGCTGCAGGAGTCGGCGCTGCGCAATCTGGACCACGGCGACAAGGACTCGCTCGGCCTGTTCCAGCAGCGGCCCTCGCAGGGCTGGGGCAAGCCCGAGGAGATCATGGACCCGGCGTACTCGGCGGGCCTGTTCTACGACCACCTGGTCGAGGTGCCCGGCTACCTCGACCTCCCGCTGACCGACGCCGCCCAGCGGGTGCAGCGCAGCGCCTTCCCGTCCGCCTACGCCAAGCACGAACCGGACGCCGAGTTGCTCGCCGCCGCGCTCACCGGGCGGTCGGCGGCCACCCTGACCTGCGACGGGCGCCCCGGCGCGACTCCGGAGAAGGGGCCGGACGCGGTCCGCGCGGCGCTGGTGCGGGACTTCGGGCACGACGTACTGCGACCGGCCGGCGCGGAGGTGGGCGGCGACGCCGCGTCCCGGCGGCCCGCCGCGACCGGTTCCGACGAGCGGACCGTGACACTGCCGGTGACCGGCGGCACCGGTTCCGGCTCGGCCCGGGAGCAGGGGCGGCGCGGCTGGCAGTTGGCGCACTGGGCGGTGGCCAACGCCTCCTCGCTGCACATCCAGCGGGTCACCTACGCGGGCCGGGAGTGGACCGCGGGCAACACCGACAGCAAGTGGTACCCGACGGGCACCGAGGGCGCGGGGGGCGCGGAGCGGGCGGCGGGAGCGGTGCGGATCACGTCCGCCCGGTAGCACGCCCGTACGAAGCGTCATCTCCGCGAGTGACCCGCGTCGGCGTGAAGTCGACGCGGAGCACGGGTTTTCGCACCCTCACCCCCGAACGCGTCGCGCCCCAGGAAAATCAAGGGCCGTAAGGATTCAGCAGACTTTCCGACCGGCGCCCTTTTGCCCGTTTTTCTGTGCACCTGATAATGCGACACATTGCCAACTCTTTACGTTGGGTCGCCGCAACCTTCGTGGCTCTCGAGCGGTAGTCACTGCGTCCGAGCCCGGTCGATCACTCTCCGGTCGCCCACCGGGCCCGGTCGGATTTCCCATCGTTGCTGTCGACTTACGCCCAAGGAGCATCATGTCCCTCCCCCTGACCCGCCGGATCGCCCGTGCCGCGCTGCTCGTCGCTGCGGGAGCGGCTGCCGGGGTCGGTGCGGCCGGCTCCGCCAGCGCGGCTCCCGAACTGCCGGCCACCCCGAACCTCGGGGGACTGACCGCCCTGGACGGCGCGAACGTCGGCAACACCGCCGCCTCCGCGGCCGAGAGCGTCACCGACACGGCGGGCAACACCGGCGGCAAGGCCGTCAAGAAGGCCGTGCCGACCGCCGGCAAGACCGGTGGATCGGTCGTCAAGAAGGCCACGCCGGCGGCGCAGAACGCGGCCGGGGACGCGGCGGGCTCCGCCGGGGACATCGTGGGTGACACGGCGGCGACCGCCACGAAGGGTGGGCTGCCGACGGACGCGCTGGGCAAGGGTGGGCTGCCGGTGCAGGGGCTGCCGATCGGCTAGCGCCGGGCTGTACGGTGCCGGGTCCTGGGGTTCCCAGGGCCCGGCGTTTTGCTTGCCTACGTGGGTGCAGTGGGCGTGTCTTGAGCCGTGGCCCGGCGTCGGGGGCTGTGCCCACCCGTTCCGCCCTGCGGAACGATTGCCCACAGCCTGGCCCCCCAGGCCGCCAGGCCGTCAGGCCGTCAGGCGGGATGCCGCTGTCTGGATGCGTTCGTCCGTTGCTGTCAGGGCTACGCGGACGAAGTTTTCGCCCGCCGGGCCGTAGAAGTCGCCCGGGGTCACCAGGATGCCGCGGTCGGCCAGGTGGGCGAGCGTGCTCCAGCAGGACTCGTCGCGGGTGGCCCAGAGGTAGAGGCTGGCCTCGCTGTGCTCGATGCGGAAGCCGGCGCCCAGCAGGGCCTCGCGCAGGACCCTGCGGCGGGCGGCGTAGCGCTCGCGCTGGACGCGGACGTGTTCGTCGTCGCCGAGGGCCGCCACCACGGCCGCCTGGGTCGGCGCCGGGGTCATCATGCCGCCGTGCTTGCGGATCTCCAGGAGCGGGCCCAGGACCGCCGGGTCACCGGCCAGGAAGGCCGCGCGGTAGCCGGCGAGGTTGGAGCGCTTGGAGAGGGAGTGGACGGCGACCAGGCCGTCGTACGAGCCGCCGTTGACGTCCGGGTGCAGGACCGAGACCGGGTCGGCCTCCCAGCCCAGCTCCAGATAGCACTCGTCGGACACGACGAGGACGCCGTGCTCGCGGGCCCATGCGACGATCCGGGTCAGGTCGGCCTTGGACAGGACCTTCCCCGTCGGGTTCGAGGGGGAGTTGAGCCACAGGAGCTTCAGGCCCGCCGGGTCCAGCTCGGTCGGGTCCTCGTACGCCTCGTACTCCGCGCGGGCCAGGCGGGCGCCGGCCTCGTACGTCGGGTAGGCCAGGCGCGGGAAGGCCACCTTGTCGCCGGGGCCGAGGCCGAGCTGGGTCGGGAGCCAGGCGACGAGTTCCTTGGAGCCGACGACGGGCAGCACGTGGCGGTGGGTGACGTCGCGGGCGCCGAGGCGGCGCTCCACCCAGCCGGTGATGGCGTCCCGCAGCGCCGGGGTGCCCCAGACGGTGGGGTAGCCCGGGGAGTCCGCCGCGTCCACCAGGGCCTTCTGGATCAGCTCGGGGACCGGGTCGACCGGGGTGCCGACCGAGAGGTCGACGAGGCCGCCGGGGTGGGCCGCGGCCGTCTTCTTGTACGGCTCCAGCTTGTCCCAGGGGAAGGTGGGAAGTCGGTCGGAGACTGATGACACGGTGGGTGGCTCCCTTTCCTCGTCGGCGCCGGTACGGCAAACGCGTCGGTCCCGTGCGGCGCCGATCGGGGTGATCAGGCCGTACGGGACCGAGGCGGCGCGGGTGCGGGCCGCTCTTACTGGTTCTGCGGCGGCAGCGCGGCGACGAAGGGGTGGTCGCGCTCGATCAGCCCCAGCTTGCTGGCGCCGCCGGGCGAGCCGAGCTCGTCGAAGAACTCGACGTTCGCCTTGTAGTAGTCCTTCCACTCCTCGGGAGTGTCGTCTTCGTAGAAGATCGCCTCGACCGGGCAGACCGGCTCACAGGCACCACAGTCGACGCATTCGTCCGGGTGGATGTACAAGGACCGCTGGCCCTCGTAGATGCAGTCGACCGGGCACTCCTCGATGCACGCCTTGTCCTTCACGTCGACACAAGGCTGCGCGATGACGTAGGTCACGCTGTCGTTCCTCCTCGATAGGGCGCTGGCGGGCCTCCGTAGGCTCCGCCGCCTGGCGCGCGGGAGCGCGGCGTCGTCGATGCCCACCCCTAGTATCTCCGTTCTTGGGCATGATCCGAACAGGAGGGGTGGACAGACCCGTGGAATTCTCTGCCGCCGGGCGTCTTGAGGTCCGTATCACCACTGCTGACGTGGGCAAACGAGTCTCCGTACGGCGCTTGAGCGAAGCGGGTGTCGCAGGTGAGAAGTTCACCGACACGGTCGGCGTTCTCACATCATGGACCGATGGTGTGCTGCTGATCACACGAAAGAGTGGCGAGTCCGTCCGTGTCGCGGAATCCGCCCTGGTCGCCGGGAAGGTCGTGCCGGCCGCCCCCGCCCGCCGGCGCGGTCCCGCCGCCTCCTACGAGGAGCTGGCGCGCGTCGCCGCGCGGTCCTGGCGCCCGGTGGAGAGCGAGCGGCTCGGCGAATGGGAGCTGCGGGCGGCCGGGGGTTTCACCCGGCGGGCCAACTCCGTGCTGCCGCTCGGCGATCCGGGGCTGCCGCTCGACGAGGCGCTGACGGCCGTACGCCGCTGGTACGGCGAGCGCGGGCTGCCCGCGTACGTCCAGACCGCCACCGGCGCCGCCGGTACGCAGGAGCGGCTGTGCGCGGAGCTGGAGCGGCGGGGCTGGGTCCGGGAGGTGACGGCCGAGGTGTGGACCGGGCCGCTGGCGCCGGTCGCCGACCTGGCCGAGGGCGCCGGTGTGGTCCTGTCCCGGGAGGCGGACGAAACCTGGCTGGCCCGGTACCAGCGCAAGGGGGTGAGCGAAGTGGCGCTGCGGGTCCTGGAGTCGGGGCCGTCGGTGTGGTTCGCCACGGTGCCCGGCCCGGGCGGCCCGGGCGACGTGGGCGACGTGGGCGACGCGGGCGACGTGGCGGCGATCGGACGGTGTGTCGTGGACGGGCGCTGGGCCTCCTTCGCGGCCGTCGAGGTCGATCCCGCGCAGCGCCGCCGTGGGCTCGCGACCGCCGTGATGGCCGCGCTGGCCCGGCGGGCGCTGGACGAGGGGGCGTCGGCGGCGTGGCTCCAGGTGGAGACCGACAACGCCGGGGCCCGGGCGCTGTACGCCGGGATGGGCTTCGCGGCGCACCACGCCTACCACCACTACCGGGAGCCCGCGGCCGCCGGGGCCGACCGGTAGATCGCCGCCGATACATCCCTCCGAAAGGGCCCGAGCCTGCCATGCTTCCTCCTCGTCCTCCCCACCCCCCGTCGCCGGAGCGGTCGGCCGAACTGCGGCGGCGGTTCGCGCAGGAGGCGCGGTCCGAGCGCCCCGACCTGGCCACGCTCTGCCTGCTGGTGGGCGCGGAGGCGGACGGGGCGCTGGACGAGGCGGGGCTGGACGCCGCGCAGGTGGAACTGGACCGGCTGGCCGGAGAGCTGCCGTTCCGGCCGGGTACGCCGCGGGCCTGGGCGGTGGCGCTGCGGGACCTGCTCGGCGAGCGGTACGGGTTCCACGGGGTCGCCGCGGACTACCAGCGGCTGGAGTCGTCGTTGCTGCACGAGGTGGTGCGGCGGCGGCGCGGGCTGCCGATCCTGCTGTCGGTGGTGTGGCTGGAGGTGGCCCGGCGGGCGGGGGCGCCGGTGTACGGGGTCGCGTTGCCGGGGCACTTCGTGGTCGGGTTCGGGACGGAGTCGGGAGCGGCGTCGGGAGCGGCGTCCGGGCCCGGGTCCGCGGCGCTGGGTGAGCGGGTGCTCGTCGATCCGTACGACGGGGGGCGGCTGCTGAGCGGTACGGACGCGGAGGCGCTGGTCGCCGGGGCGGCGGGGGCGGAGCTGCGGGCGTCGATGCTGGAGCCGGCGGCGCCCTTGGACGTGGTGGCACGGGTGCTGAACAACATCCGGGCGTGGGCGGCGGCACGGCCGGAGCAGTCGGCGGTGGGGCTGTGGGCGGTCGAGCTGGCGCTGCTGTTGCCGGCGCATGCGGCGCGGTTGCGGTACGAGCGGGCGGTGTTGCTAGTGCAGCGGGGGGAGTTCGCGGCGGGGGCCGGGGAGTTGGAGGCGTACGCGGAGGTGGTGGGGGCGGTGGACGAGGCGGTCGCGGAGGAGGTGCGGGGGGAGGCGCGGACGGCTCGGGCGAGGTTGAACTGACCGTCGGTGGGTGCGGGCCGGAGGACCAGCCACTCGCGGCCCAGGGTGAGGGCGAGGAGTGTGGACTGGGCCGCGAGGACGGCGAGGGAGCCGAGGACCTGGACGCCGACGGCGTGACCGCCGTGCAGCAGGTCGCTGACGGGGGCGCCCAGGTAGGCCGGCCAGATGGCGGTCCACATGACCTTGACGGTCTTCTGCCTGCGGTTCTCCGGGCGTTGCCCGATGCCGACGCCGCTCACGCCTTCAGCGTGTCCTTCCGGTACAGCCAGGCCGCGCCGCCCTGCCCGAGGGCAGCGTACGCGTGCGTCGGCAGCCACTCGGCGATGTCCCGCAGCCACTGCGGGCAGGTGGTGGTGGGCATCCACAGGCCGCCGAGCGGACCGCGTCCCCGGTGGCCAGGTACCCGATGGCGACGCCGAGCGCGGCGAAGACCAGGCTGCCGGCTCAGATCACGCCGGTGAGGGCGAGCCACTGCCAGGTGTGAAGGCGTACGTCCTTCACGGCCGCGGCGACGACGAAGACGACGGCGGCGCTCGCGGTCTTGGCCAGGACGTAGCCGCGGCCCGGGAGGGTGGTGAGCCGCAGCTGCCGGACCCAGCCGCTCTCGCGCTCCTTGGCGATGCGTTCGCTGTTGCCCATGAGTACGGCGGTCAGGGCGCCGAAGGAGGCCATGGAGACCATGAAGAAGGTGGGCAGGGTCAGTCCGGTGCCGTCGACCTCGCTGGTGGCGTCGGCGCTGCCCGCGATCAGCAGGAACAGGGCGGAGGGGTAGATCACCGAGAAGAAGAGAAATTTGCGGTTGCGCAGGGCTCGGGTGAGTTCGAGCCTGATCAGGCTGTTCACGGCTGCTTGGCCTCCTCGGCGGCGGTGAGGGCGACGAAGGCCTGTTCGAGTCCGAGGCCGGCGACTTCGAGGTTGCGGGGGTACAGGCCGAGGCCGTACAGGGCGTGCACGGTGGCGTCGGCGTCGGCGGACTGGATGCACACGGTCCGGCCGGACAGGTCGAGGGAGGTCAGGTGGGGCAGCGCGCGCAGCGTCGCCTCGTCGACGGTGCGGTTCCGGCCGCCGTCCAGGTCGCCGTCCAGGTCGAAGGAGATCCGGCGGGTCCCGGCCCTGGCCTTGATCTCGGCCGCCGTGCCGTCGGCCAGCAGCCGGCCCCGGTGCAGGACGAGACCCGGTCGGCGATGGCGTCGGCCTCCTCCAGGTAGTGCGTGGCGAACAGCACGGTGCGGCCCAGGTCGGCCTGTTCGCGCATGGTGGCCCAGAAGGCCTGGCGGGCGGTGACGTCCATGCCGGTGGTCGGCTCGTCCAGGACGATCAGGTCACTGTCGCCGGCGGTCGCGAGTGCGAAGCGAACCCGCTGGGCCTGGCCGCCGGAGAGCTTGTCGACCCTGCGGTCGGCGATCTTCGTGAGTCCGGCGCGGGCCAGCACGTCGGCGGCCGGGTAGGCCCTGGGGTGCAGCGCGCAGGCCAGCCGGACGAGTTCGGCGACCGTGACCTCGTCCATCAGGCCGCCGCTCTGCAGCATGGCGCCCACCCGTCCGGCGACGACGGCCTCGCGCGGTTCACCGCCGAAGACGTGAACGGTGCCGGCGTCGGGGCGCCTGAGGCCGAGCAGCAGGTCGAGCGTGGTCGACTTGCCCGCTCCGTTCGGGCCCAGCAGGGCCACGGTCTCGCCGGGGTGCAGGGCGAGCGTCAGGCCGTCGACGGCCCGGACGTCGCCGTACCCCTTGGTCACCCGGTCGAAGCCGACCGCCGTTGTCCTCGTCATGCCCCCATCGTGGCCGCGGGGGGAGGGCGCCCGGCGGGTGCCGGACGCCCCTCGCTCCTGTGCCCGCGTCAGCTGGGGTTGGTGTCGATGACGGCCACCCGGTCGGTCTTGCTCTTCAGTGCCTGGCGCATGGCGCCGTAGACGTCCTGGGGGGTGACGGCCGTCTTCTCACCGTTGGCGCGGGTGATGAGCACACCGTCGAAGGTCTGGCCGTACAGCTCCTTGAGGGCGTTCAGGTCGGGCTTGTCGACGAGCTTGCCGTCGACGGCCGTGACCCTGAGGAACTTCCACAGTGACTTCTCGGGGCTCATCGGAATGGAGTGCGCGGCATCGGTCTGCACGGTCACGCGGTCCGACATCGCCGGCTCCGCGAACTCCTTCAGCATCCGGTCGACCTCGGCCTTGGAGACCGTGGGCTGCTTGGTGGTCGTCGGCACGTTCACCGCGGTGGCGGTGCCGGTCTCCACCTGGGCGCGGTAGGCGGCCTGCACGGCCTCGGTCGACTTGGCGACGTCTATGCCCTGGCCGGCCTTGCCGTACACGGGGACGGCCTTGCCGGACTCGAACTTGATGGTGCCCTCGGTCGCCGACCCGGCCCCGCCCGCGGCGTCCTCCAGGGCGGCGTGCAGCTTCTCCTCGTCGACGGGCATGACCGGCTCGACGACCCGCTTCTGGCCGAAGAGCGAGCCGATCACGGACATCGGGTTGTAGTCGCTGGTCGCCGCGGAGCTGGCCGTGGCCTGGGTGTCGAGCTGGAGGCCCGCCTGGTCCGGCTTCAGGGAGACGGTCTCGCCGCCCACGGTGAGCTTGAGCGGTTTGGCCGCGCGGGCGCCGAGGGCCTTGTCCAGCTTCTCGACGGCGTCGTCGCGGGTGCCGCCGCCGATGTCGACGCCGAGCACGGTGGTGCCCTTGGGCACGTCGGAGCGGTTCATGAGCAGGCCGGCGCCGTAGGTGAAACCGGCGACGACGACCAGGCCGCCGACGAGCAGCGGGAGCTTCTTGCGCCCCTTCTTCTTGGCGGGCTTGGCGGAGCTCGCCGGCGGGGCGGAGACCGGCTCGGGCAGCTTGGGCGGCGTGTGCGGCAGCGGTCCGTCGCCGGACCCGGCCGGGAACGGCGCGGTGCGCTCGCCCGGTACGACGGGGATGCCGCTGGTGACGGTGTTGCCGGAGATGTTGTCCGGGTTGCCCGCGCCGGGCGGGACCGGCCGCTGCGGGGTGAGGATCGCGGTGTCGTCGCTGAGCCCGCCGCCGGGGCCGGGGCGGGCGGCGTCCGGACCGGCGCCGGGACCGGAGCCCGCCGGCCCGCCGGGGCCACCCGGGCCGGCCAGGCTCCCCGGGCCGCGCAGGCCGTTGGGTGCGGGCTCGCGCTGCGTGCCGGGCACCGCGGGACCGCCGGACATCCCGAGGCCGCCGAGGTCGCCGGCCGGGGGCGGCGTCAGCCGGCTGTCGCCGGTGGCCGGGCCGCTCGTCGGTCCCGCGGGGCCCTGGGGCCCGGTGCCGTACGGGGACTGGCCGTTCAGGCCGTTCTGCTGCCCGCCGGGGGCGCCGGGTGCCTGGTCGGTCCGGCCCTCCCCCGCGAAGTACGGCAGGTCGTCACGGCGCGGCTCGCCACCGGCGTCGGGCCGGGGGCCGTTGAGGTTGCCGTTGCCGTTGAGGTTGCCGTTGCCGTTGCCGCCCAGCGGACCCGCCGCCAGCGCCTCGGTCACGTCGAAGGAGCCGGTGCCGCCACCGTGCCCCGGCGCCACCGGCCCGCCGGTCGCACCGGAGCGGGCGGCGCCGCCCGCGGACCCGGACCGGGAGCCGCCGGGTGCGTTCATGGAACCGACGACGCCACCGGGACGGCCACTCCCGCCGCCCGGCCGCGCACCGGCACCCGAAGCACCCGCGGGACCCGCGCCACGCGCCCCCGCCGCACCCGGGGTTCCGGCGGCGGGCGCCGAACCTGCGGGCAGACCGGCACCGTTGGTGGAACCGCCGCCCTGAGTGCCTTTGCCCGGACCCGACTTGCGTGGCGCGAACCAGTCGCTCGTCGGCTTCTCCTCGGCCGACTGAGCCGACTGGGCGGACTGGGCGGGCTCGGCGGGAGCCTCGGGAGCGGCGGCCCCGGGCGCGGCGGCGCTCGGCGCCGGCGCGGGCCGCTCGCCCGTCGTCTCCGTGCTGTCGGCGGCGTCCTCGCCGTCCGCGACGGGCTTGCGCACGACGACCGGCGGGATGGGCCGCGACCCGGGGATGTTGATCCGGATCCGGGTCGTCAGCGTCGTCTCGGTCTTGCGCTCCTCCGGTCGCGTGGCCGAACGGCCCGCGTCCGCACCGGCGTCGGAAGCCGTGGGTGTCCCGTAGGGCGGGGTGCCCGACGGGTATGCGGCTCCGCCGCGCCCGTGGGGCCCGGAGGACGAACTGTCAGTTTCACGACTCAAGGCAGGTTCTCCCGGTTGGCTCCGCCGCCCGTCACGCCTTCAGCGGGCGGCTCGGCGGCGCGCACCACCATACTGGCCACTTCTCGCGCGTATCCCGTGACCGCCGTGGAAACCCACACGGGACTCGCACGCCCACGGCACGGCGAAGCGGTACGTCACTTGCGAAGTCGGGCGGGGCCGCCGTCCGGTTGCCGCACCGGCGCCAGGGTGGCGCAGATCACAGCGACGGCGATCCCGCCGAGCAGGAAGAGATAGGAGCCGGCACCGGCGGCGAAGAGGAAGTCGCCCTCCGGACGGCTGGTGGTGAGCAGCACCACGGCGAGCGCCCAGCCGAGGGCGGGCGCGACGGCCCCTCCCCGGCGCCCGACGGCACGGCCCGCCCCGGCACACAGCCCCGCCTCGGCGGCCAGCGCGAGCAGCAGCCCGCCCGGGAACCAGGCCGGCTGCACCAGCGCGCCCGCCACGCCCAGGACTGCGCCGAGCACGAAGAGTCCGGCGTACAGGGCGGCCCGGCCGAGCGAGGGCGGGCGCAGTGGCTGGGCGAGTGCGGAGCTGGGCGGTTCGTTGCGGCTGTTCACGAGGTCGCCTCCCTGGTGTCGGAGGTCCCGGCGATGCCCGCGAACAGGTCGCTCTCGCGTCCGTCGCCGTCGCCGCCCCGCTCTCCGCGCACCAGTTCGTAGTACTCGGTGGTGAGGATCGGCTGGGCCAGGTCGTTGGAGAGGACGAAATACGGTTCGGCGACCGTGATCTGGGTGGCGTGCGCGCGCATCGCGGCGGCCTTGGCGGCGGCGTAGGCGGTGCCCTCGCCGCGGATCTCGGTGGTGATCCGCTCGTCGTCGACGACACCCGGCACGTCCTCGACGCCGGCCGCCTTCTCGAACGGCAGACCGGGCAGGTCGTCCCGGAGCCGGGCGAAGGCGTCCTCCGCCCAGGACCGCGGCACGCGGTTCCAGTAGACCTTCGCGACCGGACACCCGGCCTCGGCCGCCAGCTCCACCGCCCGCATGGCGATGCGGTGGGCCTGGATGTGGTCCGGGTGGCCGTAGCCGCCGTCCGGGTCATAGGTGACGAGCACCTGGGGGCGCACCTCGCGGATCACGTCGACGAGCGTCCCGGCGGCCCGGTCGACGTCGGCCTGCCACAGGCAGCCGGGGTCGTCGTTGTCGGCCAGCCCCATCATCCCGGAGTCGGCGAACCGCCCCGGCCCGCCGAGCAGCCGGAAGTCGTCGACGCCGAGTGCGCGCATCGCGTCCGCCAGCTCGCCCCTGCGGTGCCCGCCCAGAGCGGCTCCGGACAGATGGGCGAGATCGGGCGGGATGACCTCGCCCCGCTCGCCGAGGGTGCAGGTCACCAGCGTCACGTGGGCGCCCTCGGCCGCGTAGCGGGCCATGGTGACACCGTTGTTGATCGACTCGTCGTCCGGGTGCGCGTGCACCAGCAGCAGACGCCGGCCGGGGAGTTCCTTCATGGGGTCCACCCTATGAGGCCGCCCGCTCGTCCCCGTAACGCAGGAGGTACCGCAGGAGTCCGTCCGCGACGGCCGTCGGGTCTTCTCAGCCGATGCACAGGCGGCACCGAGCCGGGTCATGGATTCCGCCACCAGGATGGCCTTCGGGTCGACGACGGCTCCCCGCATCGCGGGACCCGGTGCGGCCCCACGGACCTGCCACCCCTGACGGAAGGCCCCCATGCGCAAGCCGAAAGCCAACCGGACCCCCAGCGGCCCCGCCTACCAGGGCCGTCTGCTCCCGCACCCCGAGGAAGAGGTCGTCGACCAGGGGCTCGCCTTCGACCTGGGCACGCTCCACTCCCGCAGGCGGGCCCTGTCCGTCCTCGGAGGGCTCGGCGGCATGGCGGCGCTGGCGGCGTGCGGCTCGGGCTCCGGCGGCGGTACGAGCGCGGCCGCGGCCACCTCCTCGGCCTCATCGTCGTCGGCGTCCGACCTCACCGAGATCCCCGACGAGACCAACGGCCCCTACCCCGCGGACGGCACCAACGGGGTCCAGGTCCTGGACCAGGACGGCATCGTCCGCCAGGACATCCGTTCGAGCTTCGGCGACTCCACGACCACCGCCCCCGGCATCCCCTTCACCTTCGAGTTCACCGTGCTGGACATCGCGGGCGGCGGCAAACCGCTCGCGGGCTCGGCCGTCTACGCCTGGCAGTGCGACCGGGACGGCAACTACTCCCTGTACTCCAGCGGGATCGAGGACGAGAACTACCTGCGCGGCGTGCAGGTCGCGGACGACGACGGCCGGGTGAAGTTCGTCAGCGTCTTCCCCGCCTGCTACCCGGGCCGCTGGCCGCACGTCCACTTCGAGGTCTACCCGGACATCGAGTCCATCACCGACTACGACAAGCGGCTGTCGACGTCCCAGCTGGCCGTCCCGAAGGACGTCTGCGACACCGTCTTCGCCACCGACGGCTACGGGTCCTCCGTCAAGAACCTCTCCCAGCTGACCCTCAAGACCGACAACGTCTTCGGCGACGACGGCGGCGTCCACCAGCTCGCCACGGTCACCGGCTCGGTGAAGACCGGCTACGCGGCCAAGCTGACCGTCCCCATCGACACCGGCACCGAGCCCACCGGGGGCAACGCGCCGGGCGGCGGTGGCGGCGATGCCCCCGGAGGCCCACCGACCGGAGGAGCCCCGACCGGTGCGCCGCCGAGCGGGGCGCCCTCGGGGGCACCGGGCGGCCCGCAGCCGTCGGCATCGTCCGGCTGACCCCCAGCGACGTGGAGCCCGTCCAGTCGACCCGTCCCGGCGGCGAGCACGTCCTCTACTTCGGCCACGGCCGGGGCTGGCTGCGCTACCACTTCACACCACGCGCCACCGACCCGCAGATCATCATCGACGAGTGCTTCTGGCGGTGACGTCGGACTCGGGTTCCGGCGCCGACAGGCCCAGTTCGGCCCAGACGGTCTTGCGCGGGAACCGCTCCCCGGTCACGCCCCAACGGTCCGCCAGAGCCTCGACGAGCAGCAGGCCTCTCCCTGACTCGCCCTCCGCCTCCGGTACTTGCGGGGCAGGCAGCCGGTCACCGCGCGTGTCCGTGACCTCGACGCGGAGTGTCGTGCCGATCACGTAGAGCGTGAGCCGGAAGCTGCGGCCGGGGAGACGTCCGTGGGTGGCCGCGTTGGCGCTCAGTTCCGCGACGACATGACTCGCCCGCTCGTGCGGCAGCCCCCAACTCCGTAGCGCGTCCACGGCGAGCAGGCGGGCGAGGCGGGCACCGCGCGGGGTGGACGACAGCAGCACGGTGAAGTTCCGCACGGTGCCTGGTGGTTCGGGTCGTGACCCGTGCTCGGCAATTCCCTGAGTTCGCTGATTCACGTCACCGAGCGTGGCCGACCGGACATACTGAATCGGGTCACTATCCCGTTACGTAGAGCTATGGTCCAAGGTCCAACGGGCCCTGTCCAAGCTGTCGAAGGGGCACACATGTCGGTGAGCGATGAGGCGGTGCGGGTCGCGCCGGAGACGGACCAGACGGACGAGCCGGGGTGGGAGGTCGACCCGGACGACGACTGGGCCCTGGCCGTGGTGGCCACGGTGGGACGACAGTTGAGGCTGCGCCGGGAGGCGGCCGGTCTGCGGGTCGGCGACTTCGCGGTGGCCGCCGGGTACGGGGCGGATCTCGTGTACAAGATCGAGACGGGGAAGCGGATCCCCCGGCCCGAGTACTTGGACAAGGCGGACGAGGTGTTGGACGCCGGTGGTCTCATCGCGGCGATGCGGGAGGACGTCAAGAAGGTCCGGTATCCGAAGAAGGTTCGGGATCTCGCACAGTTGGAGGGGCGGGCGGTCGAGATCGGCCTCTACGTCTGCCACAGCATCAGCGGGCTTCTCCAGACGGCCGAGCACGCAAGGGCGGCTTTCGAGTCACGGCAACCCGCGTACAGCCAGGAGGAGATCGAGCGGATGGTGGCTGCCCGCATGGACCGCCAAGCCATTTTTCAGAAGGATCCGGCGCCCACCCTCAGCTTCGTCCTGGAGGAGGCCCCTCTACGACGTCCGCTCGGCGGCACAATGGTGTGGCGCGGACAACTGGAGCGTCTACTTGAGGTAGGCAGGCTGCGGTGCGTGACGCTTCAAGTAATGCCCACGCACTGCGAGGCTCACCCCGGGCTGGACGGGAAGATCGAATTGCTGAAGTTCGAGGACGGTTCAGCAGTGGCACGCTGTGAGGGAGCGTTCAACGGCCGCCCGGTCTCGGACGTTCGGCAGCTCCGCATCGCCGAACTACGCTATGGCAGCATCCGCGCGCAGGCTCTCCCACCTCGGGAGTCGCTGGCATTCATCGAGGAACTGCTGGGGGAAACATGATCCACAAGGTCTCCGATCACCACCCTTCGGGCCTCACGTGGTTCAAGAGCAGCTACAGCGACGGCAACGAAGGCGACTCCTGCGTCGAGGTCGCCACCGGACCCGGCACCGTCCACGTCCGTGACTCCAAGCACGCCGTCACCGGCCCCCGGCTCGCGCTCACGCCGGAGGCCTGGGCCTCCTTCGTGTCCGGCACCCGGCTCTGAGCGCTCAGCCCGTCACCGCGATCGCCGTCGCGATGCCCAGGAAGACCAGGGCCGCGGCGAGCACGAACAACACCGGGCCGGTCATGTGGCGCCGGGTGAACACACGGGCCGTCTGCGGGTCGTGGGGGAGGTAGACCACGGTGACCTGGCGACCGGTCGCGAGCCCCATCCCGGCCCCGCGCATGCTCGGGGTGAACTCCACGCGGTAGCCGTGCTGGTCGGCGAAGGCGATGATCGGCGCCCAGGTGGGGCCGCTGTTGTTGTCGCGCACCCGGACGTTGTCGACCACCATGCCGGTGGTGCGGACCCCGTGGTGGCGCAGTCGGCGCACCCGTGCGGCGTCGTACAGGCCGGCCCACAGGAGCAGCGTCCCGACCAGGCCGCACAACAGGGCGCCCATCACGTTCGACATGCCTCGGCGCCTCCGTCTCCCCGGGGTTCTTCGGGCTCCGGGTACAGGGACGCCGACGGCGTGCCGGTCGGTTGCGGCGTCAGAAGTTGATGCTTCCGATCATCCCCGCGAGGTTCGTCGTCAGCTCACTGATCGTGGGAGCGATCGTCGACGAGGCCAGGTAGAAACCGAGGAGCATGCACACCACCGCATGCCCCGCCTTCAAGCCTGACTTCTTGACCAGCAGGAAGACGATGATCGCCAGCAGCACAACCGCCGAAATCGAGAGTGCCACGGCGGCTCACCTCCAATGGGCCCAGGGACATGGGGGGGGTCGGTCGCAGTCGGAGCTCGGAGCAGATAAATCCACGCAGCGGGCACCTGGTTGATACCCACTATGCGCTAGTGATCATAACTATCCGTGCGCGCGCATCTCTCGGCGCACGGCCGCACAAGGGGGCGCATGGCCAATATGGTCAAGGCATGACGACCGAGTCCGACTCCTTCCCCAAACGGCACGCCCGCACCCAGCGGTTCACGCTCGGCGCGCCGCGTTCGTTCACCGTGGCACCCGATGGTTCACGGGTCGCCTTCCTGCGCTCCGGTACCGGCACGGACCGGGCCAATTCGCTGTGGGTGCTCGATGCCGAGAAGGGCGGGGAGCGCATGGCCGCCGACCCCCGCGCCCTTCTGGGCGGCGCCCAGGAACGGCTGTCGCCCGAGGAACGGGCCCGGCGCGAGCGCAGCCGCGAGGGCGGCGCCGGGATCGTCGGCTACGCCACCGACTCGGCGGTCGAGCTGGCCTCTTTCGCCTTGTCAGGGCGGCTCTTCGTGGCCGAGCTGCGGGTCGGCACCGCGCGCGAACTGCCCGCCCCCGGGCCGGTGATCGACCCGCGCCCCTCCCCCGACGGCCGGCACGTCGCCTACGTCGCCCGGGGCGCCCTGCGCGTGGTGGGCGCCGAGGGGGACGGGGACCGGGCCCTGGCCGAGGCGGACGGCGAGGGCGTCACGTACGGGCTCGCCGAGTTCGTGGCGGCCGAGGAGATGGCGCGCAGCCGGGGCTTCTGGTGGAGCCCGGAGTCGGACCGCCTGCTGGTGGCCCGCGTGGACGACACGCCGGTCCAGCGCTGGTGGATCTCCGACCCGGCCCGGCCCGGGCGTGATCCACAACACGTGCCGTACCCGGCGGCGGGCACCCCCAACGCGGACGTACGGCTGTTCGTGGTCGGTCTCGACGGGGGGCGCACCGAGGTCCTCTGGGACCGGGCGCGGTACCCGTATCTGGCGCGAGTGCACTGGTCAGCCGCGGGTGCGCCGCTGCTTCTCGTACAGGCGCGCGACCAGCGCAGCCAGCTGTTCCTGGCGGTGGACACCGAGTCGGGGACGACCCGGATGGTGCACGCCGACGAAGATCCAATTTGGCTGGAACTCTTCCCCGGGGTGCCCTGCTGGAGCCCCTCGGGCCAACTCGTGCGGATCGCCGACGAGGGCGGCGCGCGGGTGCTCGCGGTGGGCGAACGACTGCTCACCGGGGCCCAGTTGCACCTGCGGGCGGTGCTGGACGTCGGTGCCGACGACGTGCTGGTCTCCGCCTCGGCGGGCGAGGACGCGGCCGAGGCGGAGATCGGCGAGGTGCACGTCTACCGGGTGAACGAACTGGGCGTCGAACGCCTGTCGCAGGAGCCCGGTGTGCACTCGGCGGTACGCGCGGGGGGCGTGACGGTGCTCGTCTCCGCGACCCTCGACCGGCCGGGAGCCCGGGTACGGGTACTGCGGGACGGGAAGGCCGCGGCGACCATCGCCTCGTATGCGGAAGACCCCGGTTTGTCCCCGCGCGTGACCCTCACCCAAGGGGGCGCACGACGTGTCCCGTGCGCCGTGCTTATGCCAACGGACTACCACGGTGACACCCCCCTCCCCGTCCTCCTGGACCCCTACGGTGGTCCGCACGGTCAGCGCGTCGTGGCCGCGCACAACGCCCACCTCACCTCGCAGTGGTTCGCGGACCAGGGGTTCGCGGTGGTCGTCGCCGACGGGCGGGGCACCCCGGGGCGCTCCCCCGCCTGGGAGAAGGCCGTCAAGGACGACGTGGCCGCCGTGGTGCTCCAGGACCAGGTGGACGCGCTGCACGCCCTCGCCGCCGACTTCCCGCTGGACCTGGACCGCGTCGCCGTCCGGGGGTGGTCCTTCGGCGGTTACCTCGCCGCCCTCGCGGCGCTGCGCCGGCCGGACGTCTTCCACGCCGCCGTCGTGGGCGCCCCGGTCACCGACCTCAGGCTCTACGACACCCACTACCAGGAGCGGTATCTCGGCGACCCCGGGGAGCAGCCGGACGTCTACCGCCGCAACTCGGTGATCGACGACGCCGGACTGGTCGACGCCGCCGAGCCGCACCGACCCATGATGGTCATCCACGGCCTGGCGGACGACAACGTGGTGGTCGCCCACTCGCTGCGCCTGTCCTCGGCCCTGCTGGCGGCCGGCCGCCCGCACGAGGTGCTGCCCCTGTCCGGCGTCACCCACATGACCCCGCAGGAGTCGGTCGCCGAGAACCTGCTGCGGCTCCAGGTGGACTTCCTCAAGCGGTCGCTGCCCGCACCGGCGTAGCGCCGTCCGGCGGCGGGCCGGGCCCCGGTCAGCCCGGCCCGTCGCCCTCGCCGTCCGCCTCCGGCGGCACCACCTGCTTCTCCTCCGCGAAGTGGCAGGCGGAGTCGTGCGCCGCGGGCCCGGAGACCGAGCGGAACTCGGCGGGAACGGCCAGGGCCGGTACCTCCAGCGCGCACCGCTCCCGCGCCTTCCAGCAGCGAGTGCGGAAGCGGCACCCCGAGGGGATGTTGGTCGGGGACGGGACGTCGCCGGCCAGGATGATCCGCTCGCGGTGTTCCCGTGCCTCCGGGTCGGGCACCGGTACGGCGGACAGCAGCGCCTGGGTGTAGGGGTGCGTGGGGTGGTCGTAGATCTCCTCGTCCCGGCCCGTCTCGACGATGCGGCCCAGGTACATCACGCCGACCCGGTCCGAGATGTGCCGGACGATCGAGAGGTCGTGGGCGATGAAGATGTACGAGAGGTCGAACTCGTCCTGGAGCCGGGCCATCAGGTTGATCACCTGGGCCTGGACCGACACGTCGAGGGCGGAGACCGGCTCGTCGGCGACGATGATCTCCGGGCGCAGCGCCAGGCCGCGCGCGATGCCGATGCGCTGGCGCTGGCCGCCGGAGAACTGGTGGGGGTAGCGGTTGATGTACTCCGGGTTCAGGCCGACCACGTCCAGCAGCTCCTGGACCCGTCGCCGCCGGTCGCCCTTCGGGGCCACCTCGGGGTGGATGTCGTAGGCCTCGCCGATGATGTCGCCGACGGTCATCCGGGGGTTGAGGGAGGTGTAGGGGTCCTGGAACACCATCTGGATGTTCCGGCGTACGGACTTCAGCGCCCGGCCCGACAGGCGGGTGATGTCCTCGCCCTTGTACCGGATCTCCCCCGCCGTCGGCCGCTCCAGGTTGACCAGCATCTTGGCGACCGTGGACTTGCCGCAGCCGGACTCGCCGACGATGCCGAGGGTCTCGCCGCGGGCCAGCTCGAAGTCCACGCCGTCGACGGCCTTGACCGCGCCGACCTGCTTCTTGAAGAGGATGCCGGAGGTCAGCGGGTAGTGCTTGACCAGGCCGCGGACTTCGAGGATCGGCTCCGTGGTCTCAGCCATGCAGGCACTCCCTCCAGAAGTGGCAGGCGCTGCCCCGCTCGGCGTCGGACTCGGTGACGTCGTAGAGGGGCGGTACGTCGGTGCGGCAGACGTCCTGGGCCATCGGGCAGCGGGGGTGGAAGGCGCAGCCGGGCGGGATCCGGGTCAGGTTGGGCGGCAGGCCCTTGATGGCGTACAGCTCCTGGCCCTTCTGGTCCAGGCGCGGGATCGACTCCAGCAGGCCGCGGGTGTAGGGGTGGGCGGGCGCCTTGTAGATGTCGTGGACGGGGGCGGTCTCGACGATCCGGCCCGCGTACATCACCGCGATCTTGTCGGCGACGTCAGCGACCACGCCCAGGTCGTGGGTGATGAGGATCAGGCCCATGTGCAGTTCGCGCTGGAGTTCCGCGAGCAGGTCCATGACCTGGGCCTGGACGGTGACGTCCAGGGCGGTGGTCGGCTCGTCGGCGATGATCAGCTTGGGCTCCAGGGCCATCGCCATGGCGATCATGATGCGCTGGCGCATGCCGCCGGAGAACTGGTGCGGGTACTGCCGCACCCGTTCCCTGGCGGCCGGGATGCGCACCCGGTCCATCAGCTCGACGGCCTTGGCGTGGGCGTCCTTGCGGGACATCCCCCGGTGCACGGTGAACATCTCGGCGAGCTGGGCGCCGACGGTCAGCACCGGGTTCAGCGAGGACAGCGCGTCCTGGAAGATCATCGCCATCTCGGCGCCGCGGACCTTCCGGCGTTCCTCCTCCTTCAGCTTCAGCAGGTCCCGGCCCTCGAAGAGGATCTCCCCCGCGGTGACCCGGCCCGGCGGGATGTCGAGGATGCCCATGATCGTCTGGGCGGTGACGGACTTGCCGGAGCCGGACTCGCCGAGCACCGCGAGGGTCTCGCCCGCGTCCACGCCGTAGCTGACGCCGTTGACGGCCTTGGCGACGCCGTCGCGGGTGTGGAACTCCACGTGCAGGTCGCGTACTTCGAGCAGCATGCGGTCGCTCACCTCAGCTTCGGGTCGAGGGCGTCGCGCACCGCGTCGCCGAGCATGATGAACGCGAGGACAGTGATGGCGAGCGCCCCGGACGGCCACAGCAGCGCGTGCGGGGCGTTGCGCACGTAGGGGGCGGCGGCGGAGATGTCGATGCCCCAGGAGACGCTGGGCGGCTTCAGGCCGACGCCGAGGAAGGACAGGGTCGCCTCCAGGGAGATGTAGGTGCCGAGCGCGATGGTCGCCACGACGATGACCGGCGCGACGGCGTTGGGCGCGATGTGGCGCAACAGGAGGCGGGAGTTGGAGGCGCCCAGCGCCCGCGCCGCCTGCACGTAGTCGTTCTGCTTGGCGGTGATGACGGAGCCGCGGGCGATGCGGGAGATCTGCGGCCAGCCGAGCAGCACGATGAAGCCGATGACCGGCCAGATGGTGTTGCTGGTGATGACGGAGAGCAGGACGAGGCCGCCCAGGACGACCGGGATCGCGAAGAAGATGTCGGTGATCCGGGACAGGACCGCGTCCCCGCCGCCGCCGAAGAACCCGGCGAGGCCGCCGAGGACGCTGCCGAGGAGCGCGACACCGAGGGTGGCGAGGATGCCGACCGCGACCGAGGTGCGGGCGCCGTAGACGGTGCGGGTGTAGACGTCGCAGCCCTGGCCGTTGAAGCCGAAGGGGTGGCCGGGCTGGGAGCCCTCCTGGGCCTTGGCCAGGTCGCACTTGAGGGGGCTGCCGGAGGCGATCAGCGACGGCCAGATGGAGATGACGATCAGGAAGAGGATCACCAGGGCCGAGATGATGAAGACGGGGTTGCGGCGCAGGTCGTGCCAGGCGTCGGTCCACAGGCTGCGGGGCTTGTCCCGCGGGTCGGCCCCGTCCGGGCCCGGCGGCTGCTCCAGCGTGACCGCCTCGCTCGCGCCGAGGTCCATGGTGCCGCCCATGCCGGTGCCGGCGATGGCGCGTTCGGGCTCGTAGGGCTCCTGTTCAGGCATAGCGGATCCTCGGGTCGAGTACGGCGTACAGGAGGTCGACGACGAGGTTGGCGACGAGGAAGACGAGGACCAGGACGGTGACGAAGCCGACCACGGTCTGCGTGTTCTGGCGCAGGATGCCCTGGTAGAGCTGGTAGCCGACGCCGTGGATGTTGAAGATCCGCTCGGTGACGATGGCGCCGCCCATCAGCGCCCCGATGTCGGTTCCGATGAAGGTGACGACGGGGATGAGGGAGTTGCGCAGCAGGTGCCGGGTGATGACCCGGTGGCGGGGCAGGCCCTTGGCGATGGCGGTGCGGACGTAGTCGGAGCGCCGGTTCTCGGCGATGGAGGTGCGGGTCAGCCGGGTGACGTAGGCCAGCGAGACCGAGGCGAGGACCAGGCCGGGGACGATCAGCTCGCCGAAGGCCGCCTCGGAGGAGACGGCCGGGTCGATCCAGCCCCACTTCACGCCGAGCAGCAACTGGAGCAGCAGGCCGGTGACGAAGGTGGGCACGGAGATCACGACGAGGGTCAGGAGCAGCACCCCGGTGTCGACGGGGCGGCCGCGGCGCAGGCCGGTGACGACGCCGAGGATGATCCCCACGATGATCTCGAAGAGGATCGCGACGATGGTGAGCCGGATGGTTACCGGGAACGCCGTCCCCATCAGCTCGGTGACCGGCTGGCCGTTGAAGGCGGTGCCGAAGTCGCCGGTGAAGACGTTGCCCATGTAGGTGGCGTACTGCTGCCACACGGGCTGGTCCAGGCCGAACTCGTGCCGCAGCTGCGCGGCCGTCGCCGGGTCGCACTCCCGGTCGCCGCACAGGCCCGCGATGGGGTCGCCCATCACGTTGACCATCAGGAAGATCAGCAGCGTGGCCCCGATGAAGACCGGGATCATCTGGAGCAGCCGCCGGACGACGTAGCGTCCCATGGAGCCCGCCCCCTCAGCCGACCTTGATCTCGTTGTAGACCGGGACGCTGAACGGGTTGAGCTTCACGTTGGAGAGCCGGTCCGAGTAGCCCGCGCTGCCGTTCTGGTACCAGAGCGGGATGGCCCCCATGTCGTCCCGGAGGACCTCCTCGGCCTGCTGGAAGAGGCCGACGGCCTTGGCGGTGTCGGTCTCGGCGTTGGCCCGGTCGACGAGGTCGTCGAACTTCTCGCTGGACCACTTGCCGTCGTTGGAGGAGGCGTTGGTGTAGTACAGCGGCTGGAGGAAGTTCTGGATGAGCGGGTAGTCCATCTGCCAGCCGGCGCGGAAGGGGCCGCTCATCTTCTGGTCGGTGATCTGGTTGCGGAAGTCGGCGAAGGTGCCGACCGGGTTCCCGGCGCAGGCGCGGTCGTTGTCCAGGGCGTTGTTGATGGAGTTGCAGACCGCGTCGACCCACTGCTTGTGGGAGCCGGTGTCGGCGTTGTAGGTGATCTTGACCTGGCCGCCGGGGAGGCCGCCGCCTTCCTTGACCAGCTTCTTGGCCTCTTCGGCGTTGTACTCGCAGGCCTCCCCGCACAGGCCCGGCTTGTAGCCGCCGTCCTTGCCGAGGACCGGTGAGGTCCAGTCGGTGGCCGGGGTGCGGGTGTTCTGGAAGATCGTGTCGGTGATCTGCTTGCGGTCGATCGCCATGGACAGGCCCTTGCGGACCTTCTCCGAGCCGGGCTTGCTCCAGTCGTTGTCGTAGAACGGGAAGGCGAGGGTCTGGATGATGCCCGCCGGGGTGTTGATGTACCGGTCGCCGAGGTCGTTCTTGACGTTCTTGAGCTGGGAGGCCGGGACGTCGTCGACGAGGTCCAGGTTGCCCGCGATCAGGTCGGTGTAGGCGGTGTTGTTGTCGGTGTAGACCTTGAGGTCCACGCCGCCGTTCTGCGCCTTGTCCGGGCCGGGGTAGTCGTCCCACTTGCGCAGGGACATCTGGGAGCCGCGGGTGTAGTTGTCGACCTGGTAGGGGCCGTTGCCGACGGGCTTCTTCAGCCAGGCGTCGTGGTCGTCGAAGAACGCCTTGGGCAGCGGCGCGAAGGCCGGGTAGCCGAGGGTGTCGGGGAACGTGGAGAACTTCTGGCTGAGCTTGATCGTGAAGGTGAGGGGGCCGGTCACCTTCAGCCCCGAGAGCGTGTCGGCGCTCTGCGAGCCGCTTTCGGGGTGCACCTTGTCGTAGCCGTCGATGTAGGCGAAGAAGTACGCGTTGCGCTGGTTGTTCTTGAGGCTCGCGCCGTAGTTCCAGGCGTCCACGAAGGACTGGGCGGTGACCTTCTCGCCGTTGCTGAAGGTCCAGCCGTCCTTGACGGTGACGGTGAAGTTCTGCGAGTCGGAGGTGTCGATCTTCTCGGCGAGCATGTTCTGCGCCTCGCCGGTCTCGGGGTCGTACTTCTTCAGCCCCCGGAAGATCATGTCGAGGACCTTGCCGCCCTGCACCTCGTTGGTGTTGGCCGGCTCTAGCGGGTTCTGGGGGTCGCCCCAGGAGGAGCTGAGCACGCCGCCGCTGCCCCCGCCGCTGCCTCCGTCCCCGCCCCCGCCGCCGCAGGCCGTCGCCGCGAGGACTACCGCCGCCGCGCAAGCGGCCCATTTGGCGTGCGTGGCTCCGCGCATGGAGTGCCTCCTCGTGCCCTGACTCGTCCGCTGGTCCGTTCCGGTCCAGCTTCGAAGGGCGTACTCGGGGGCGCACACCCGTCCGGTCCATACGGGTTGCCGGTGTCCTCCGGACGGGTGCGGGAGGTCCCGCGGCATGCGGAAGGACGGGGGCACGCGGAAGGGCGGCGGCGGGAGTCCTGCTCCCGCCGCCGCCCTTCGTCAGCTGCCTCTGGTGCCGGTCAGCCTCTGGTGCCGGTCAGCCCTTGGAGACGGTCGCGCCGGCGCCGGCGTCGTCCTCCATCGCCTTCAGGCCCGGGTCCATGACGATGTCCTCGGCCCTGGCCTCCGTCGAGCCCTCCTCCGGGAAGTGGCAGGCCGTCAGGTGGCCCTCCCGGTTCCCGGAGAGCTGCACCAGCGGCGGCTCCTCGGTGGCGCACTTGTCCTGCGCCTTCCAGCACCGGGTGCGGAACCGGCAGCCGGAGGGCGGCGAGATCGGCGAGGGCACGTCGCCCTCCAGCCGGATCCGCTCCCGCTTCTCGGCGTCCAGGTCCGTCTCCGGCACCGCCGACAGCAGGGCGTGCGTGTACGGGTGGCGCGGGCGGTTGTAGAGCGAGTCGCGGTCCGCGATCTCCACGATCTTGCCGAGGTACATCACCGCGACGCGCTGCGAGAAGTGCCGCACGATCGCCAGGTCGTGGGCGATGAAGACGAACGCGATGCCCATCTCCCGCTGCACTTCCTGCAGCAGGTTCACCACCTGGGCCTGGATCGACACGTCGAGTGCCGAGACCGGCTCGTCGGCGACGATGAGCTTCGGCTGCAGCGCGACGGCACGCGCCACCCCGATGCGCTGGCGCTGACCGCCGGAGAACTCGTGCGGGAAGCGGTTGTAGTGCTCCGGGTTGAGACCGACGATCTCCAGGAGCTCCCGGACGCGCTTCTCCCGGCCGCCGGGCGGGTTGATCCCGTTGATCTCCATCGGGCCCGAGATGATCGTGCCGACCGTCTGCCGCGGGTTCAGCGACGCGTACGGGTCCTGGAAGATCATCTGGATCTCGGACCGGATCGGCGCCAGTTCCCGCCGACTCGCCCGGGTGATGTCCTTGCCCCGGTACTCGATGGAGCCCTGCGTCGGCTCGTACAGCCGGGTCAGCAGCCGGCCGGTGGTCGACTTGCCGCAGCCGGACTCGCCGACGAGGCCGAGGCTCTCGCCCGGGAAGACCTCGAAGTCCACGCCGTCGACGGCCTTGACGTGGCCGACGGTGCGCTTGATCGGGAAGCCGCCCTTGATCGGGAAGTGCTTCGAGAGGCCGCTGACCTTGAGAAGCGGCGCGGTGTCGCCGTCCCGCTGCTGCGGGAAGTCGTCGGCCACCGCTGTGGTCGTCTTGCTGTTGTCGCTCATGGTGATGCCCCAGTCGCCGGTTTCCGCTCAGCCCAGCCGGGGCTGAATCTTCTCGATGAACACCTGCTGCCGCTGGTCTCCCGTCAGGTGACAGGCAGCGGCCCGGCCGCCCGGAAGCGTCGGGCGCTCCCCCGAGCAGCGCTCGCCGGAGACCAGATCGGTGAATCCGCACCGCGGGTGGAACGCACATCCCGAGGGCGGGTTCATCAAGGAGGGCGGCGATCCCGGGATCGGCATCAGCGGCTCGTCGACGTCGGAGGTGAGGTTCGGCATCGACCCCAGCAGACCCCAGGTGTACGGGTGCTGCGGGGACTTGAGGACCTCGCGCACCGTGCCGCGCTCGACGGCCCGGCCCGCGTACATGACCATGATGTCGTCGGCCATGTTGCCGACCACGCCCAGGTCATGGGTGATCATGATGATCGCGGAGCCGAACTCCTGCTGGAGGTCCTTGAGCAGGTCGAGGATCTGCGCCTGGACGGTCACGTCGAGCGCCGTGGTGGGCTCGTCCGCGATGAGCAGGTCCGGGTTGCAGGACAGGGCCATGGCGATCATGGCGCGCTGGCGCATACCGCCGGAGAACTGGTGCGGGTAGTCGTCGACCCGCTTCTGCGGGTGCGGGATGCCGACCTTCTCCAGCAGGTCGATGGCGCGCACCCGGGCGTCCTTCTTGGACGCGCCGTTGTGCTTGATGAACGGCTCCGCGATCTGCCGGCCGACCGTGTAGTACGGCGACAGCGCGGTCAGCGCGTCCTGGAAGATCATCGCCATCTTCCGGCCGCGCAGCCTCTCCAGCTGCTTCTCCTCGGCGTCGATCAGCTCCTGGCCGTCCAGGGTGATCGATCCGTCGATCGCGGTCTTGCGGCGGTCGTGCAGGCCGAGGACGGCCAGGTTGGTCACCGACTTGCCGGAGCCGGACTCGCCGACGATGCCGAGGGTCTTGCCCCGCTCCAGGTCGAAGGAGAGACCGTCCACCGCCTTGACGACGCCGCCCTCGGTGGAGAAGTGGACCTTGAGGTCGCGCACCGAGAGAAACGCGTCCCCCGCGGCGGCGGCCGGGGCCGCTTCGGGCTTGGTCTGAGTGGTCACGGTGGTTCTCCTAGGACAGGCGCACGCGCGGGTCGATGACGGCGTACAGGGCGTCCACGATCAGGTTGAAGAAGATGATGAGCGCCGCGCTGACCAGCATGACGCCCATCAGCATCGGCAGGTCCTTGTTGGTGACGGAGTCCAGAGCGAGCCGGCCGATGCCGGCCAGGCCGAACGTCAGCTCGGTCACCATGCCGCCGCCGAACAGCGCCGACAGGTCGATGCCGAGGATGGTGACGATGGGCACGAGGGACCCGCGCCAGGCGTAGCGGAAGAAGGTGTAGTTGCCCGACATGCCCTTGGCGCGGGCCGCCTTCACATGTTCTTCCTGGAGCTGTTCGATCATCGACGAGCGGCTCATACGGGTGTACTGGGCGGTGAAGATGGTCGCCATGACGATCCAGGGGATCAGCAGTCCCATGAACCAGCCGCCGAGATCCTCGGTGAACGGCACGTACTTCGGCTTCTCCAGCCAGCCCGTGTTGTACACGACCAGGAGCATCACCAGCGGGCCGAGGAAGTAGATCTGCAGGGAGCTGATGACCAGCGACCCCGAGGTGAAGACCTTGTCGATCCAGGAGCCACGGTACTTGGCGGCCAGCAGGCCGGCGCCGAGGCCCACGGTGAGGAAGACGAGCAGGCTGCCGACGGTCAGCGAGACGGTCAGCGGGAAGCGGTCCAGGATGGTGTCCCAGACGTTCTGGTCGTTGGCGAAGGAGACGCCGAAGCAGGGGGCGGCGCAGTGACCGACGGCGAAGTCGCGGCCGGCGAAGATGCCGGTCAGGAAGGTCCAGTACTGGACCGTGACCGGCTTGTCGAGACCCATGTTCTCGTGGATGATCGCCAGCGCGTCCGGAGTGCAGTTCTTGCCACAGGCCAGCATGGCCGGGTCCTGCGGGATCGCGAAGAACATGAAGAAGGTGAACGCACTGATCAACAGCAGGATCAGCGCCGCGCCGAAGGACCGGCGAATGAGGAATTGAAGCATGGCAGACAGCTGCTCTCAGGACTGCGGCAGTCGGATGGGAGGTGTGGACCGGAGCCGGGCCCGGTGGTGGGCGCTCCGCCGCGCGCCCACCACCGGATTCCCTACCGTGCGGACTACTTCTTGAGGAAGATCCGGGTCACGTCCACGTAGCTCGCGTCGTGGCTGTAGCGGAGGCCGCCGATGTTCGAACCGAAGATCTGGAAGACCTTGGTGTAGTAGAGCGGGGCAGCCGGGTTGACTTCCTTGGAGATGTACTCGCTCAGGTCGGCCCACGCCTTGGTGGCCTCGGCCGTGTCCGTGATCGTCTGGATGCGCTGGATCTCGGAGTTCACGTGGTCGTCGTTGATGTGCGAGTAGTTCGACGAACCGTCCTGGATCTGCGTGCCGTCGTACACCGGCGGGATGACGGTGGAGGCGGACGGCCAGTCCTGGCCCCAGCCGGTCATGTACAGGTCGTAGCCGTTCTTGACCTTGCCGACCTGCTCGTACCAGGTGGAGGAGTTGATCTCCTTCTTCTGGATGTCGAGGCCGATCTTCTCCAGCGCGTCCGCGATCAGGACGGCCTGCTGCTGGCGGACCGGCGTGTTGCCGTAGGCGTAGACGAGGCTCTTGCCCTCGAAGCCGCCTTCCTTGATCAGCTTCTTGGCGGCGGCGATGTCACCGTTCGGCTTCTTGAGCCGGTTGAACGGGTCGAACTTCTCGTCGTAGCCCGGCGTGGTCGGCGACAGCAGCGAGTTGGCGACCTCACCACCGTAGGCACCGCCGTCGGCCTTGAAGACGGCCTGGGCCGGCAGCGCCAGGGTGATGGCGTCACGGAGCTTCTTGTCCTTGACGCGGTCCAGGTTGAAGTTGAGCTGCCACACGTACGGGGCGTAGCCCTGGATCGTGCGGTTCTTCATCGCGTCCTTGTCGGCGACGACCTTCTGCAGCTGCGTCGTGGCGACCTGGCCGGTGAACATCATGGCGTTCTTGGCGCCACCCTGGTCGGCGAGGAGGGTCTTGGTCTGGTCCTCGTCGTCGTGGTTCATCTCGATGTTGAAGCCGTCGACGTACTGGTGGCGCACCGAGTCGGACTTGGGGTCCCACTGGGTGTTCTTGACCAGCTTCATGGACTTGCCGGGCTTGAACTCGGCGATCTTGTACGGGCCGACGGCGACGGGCGCGGAGTCGTACTTCTCCTTGGTGTCCGTCTCCTCCGGGACGACGCTGTAACCGGGCATGGTCAGCGTCTGCGGCAGGTCGGGACGCGGGGTGTCGAAGTGGAAGACGATCGTCTTGTCGTCCGGCGTCTCCAGGACCTTTTCGGGCAGGTGCTTGCCCTTGTCCGGGCCCGCGTACGCGTCGCGGTAGGTGGTGCCCTCACCGGACAGCCACTGCTGCAGGTACGTGGGACCGTCAGTGATGTAGTTCGAGTACAGGCGCTCGACCGTGTTGCGGATGTCCGCCGAGTTGATCGGGTTCCCGTTCGCGTCCTTCAGGTTGTCCTTCAGGGTGTACGTCCAGGTCTTGCCCCCGTCCGACACCTTGCCCGCGTCGGTGGCGAGGTCGCCCACGACGGTCAGGTTGCCGTTCTCGTCCTCGTCGTACTGGGTCAGACCGCGGAAGATGAGGCGGCCGAGCAGCTTGCCGTCCGAGACGTAGATCTGGCCCGGGTCCAGGTGCGAGAAGTCCGCCTCCTGGTAGACGGTCACGGTGCCGCCGGGCTTGGCGCCCGGGACCTCGGGGGCCGGGCCGGTGGACGCCTGCGCGTCGCCGATCTGCACCGGCTTCGACTGCGACTTGGCGTCTTCCTTCTTCTTGCTGTTGTCCTTGGCGGAGCTGTCGCTGTCGCCACCACCGCAGGCGGTGAGGGTCAGGGCGCCGGCTGCGACCGCGACTATGGCGGCCGTGGCGGTGCGGTTACGGAGAATGCTCATGAGGACGAATCCACCTGCCTGTGAGTAGTGAGCACTGCTGGTACGTGGCCGGGGCCGGGCTGAGCGGCACCGAACCGGCCGGGCGAGGATGTGGGGGGTCCCCCTTGGCCTCAGCGGTTTCCCTTGGGATCGAAGGCGTCCCGCACCGAGTCACCGAGGAGGTTGAAGGACACGATGAAGATCACCATGGCCACTCCGGGGAAGAGCATGTAGTACGGATCCTGCTCGACGATGTCGGCGCCGATGGAGAACATCCGTCCCCAGTCCGGGGTGGGCTCGACGTACCCCACGCCCACGAAGGACAGGAACGCGATGTTGAGGATGGTGCTCGGCAGCGTGAGCGTCGCCTGTACCAGCGTCGGGGTGACGATGTTGGGCAGCAGTTCCTTGCGGATGATGCGCCAGGGCGAGGCTCCGGAGATGCGCGCCGCCTCGATGAACTCCCGGTCGCGCAGGGACAGCGTGGCACCGCGGACGATACGGGACATGCTCATCCAGCCCAGGAAGGCCAGCACGATGATGATCGCGGAGGCGCGTACATAGGTCGGCGTCTCCTTGTCCGGAGCCACGAACACCGTGGTGATGACGGGCATCGCGGCGACGAAGAACAGCTGGCTGGGCAGGGCCATGAAGAAGTCGGTGATCCGGCCGAGCCAGTAGTCGATCTTGCCGCCGAAGTAGCCGCCGGCGAGGCCGATCAGGACGCCCAGCACCGTCATGATGATGGTCGCCGCCAGCGCGGTGGCCATCGAGTTGCGCATGCCGTACAGCAGCTGGGTGAACACGTCGCGGCCCAGGCCCGGTTCGATGCCGAACCAGAAGTCGCCGTCGATGCCGCCGAACGGCGCTGCGGGCATGGTGAACATGTCCAGGAGTTCTGGGTTCTCCTGCCCGTACAGCGTGTACGGGTCCTTGCCGTAGACCTTCGAGATCAGCGGCGCCGCCGCCGCGATCACGAAGAAGAACAGGACGATGCAGGCAGAGATCACACCGGCCCGGTCGCGCTTGAAGCGCGCCCACATCAACTGGCCGGGCTTACGCCCTTCCGGCTCCTTGGGCTTCGGGGCGTCGCCCTGCGGCGCGCTCTCTTTGTCCAAGACGGAAGAGGCTTCAGCACCCTCAATCTCGATTGGACTCGTCATGATTCGTCCATTTCACAGGTAGGAGGTCGTCGGGAGTGCACGCGGCCGACGGCCTTCGCACGGCGTACGTCTTCCGCAGCGCGCGAGGGGAACAACGACGGAGGGGCGAGACCGCCCCCGGAGAACCCTGGCTCGCGGTCGGCGGCTACCGACCGACGGCACACGACGTCAAGGAAGTTCGCGACGCCGGGCCGCTGCCGTATCAACCGTGACGGCACTGAACGCACCCGCGGGGCCTACACCTGCCATCGGGGACGACGCGACCCATATGGCGCTTGTGGCACCTCGCATGGGTTCCTCCTCATGAATCCGCTGGTTCACCGCAAAGAGGAGCACACGACACATTCCGGCCATCGGCCGATGATGAGATCGTCGGGCACCCTCACGCTCGCGAGCCTGCGCCCCGTCAGCGCGTGACCCGTTTATCCGAGCTCTACGCGCCTAACTATCTGCCATCCTCCGGGGAACGAACCACAGGTTCGAGGTCTCGGTTCGATCACAGATAGGGGCCAGATCTTTCAAAATCCGGACAAAGGGTTTGGTACGAGATCGCTGCGAAACGGACTTGTTACACATCTAACGGTGGTGACCGTCCGTATAACGGACGTCCGCGCGACAGAAATTGATTGCGCGTAACGTGCACGGGGTGCAAGCTGACCCGCAGGTATGTCCCGCGCCCGGCACGTCCGTCGGCGCCGGCCGCCCGACCCCCGGACGGGGCTGCCCGCCGGCGCTCCGGGCGGAGTGCTTCCGCGCAGGTTAGTGCGGCCCTGCCCGCCCTGTGCCGCCCCGCCGGGAAATCGAGGGTTTTCCCTACACCCGCGTCCCGCCCGGTGCCGTCCGTCGTGCGGTGGGGTCAGCCGTGCTTGGCCCGGCTGGCGGCGCGGGCGCGCTCGCGGGCGTCCAGGTTCACCTTGCGGATCCGGACGGCCTCCGGGGTCACCTCGACGCACTCGTCGTCGCGGCAGAACTCCAGGGACTGCTCCAGGGAGAGCTTGCGCGGCGGGACGATCGCCTCGAACGAGTCGGCCGAGGACGACCGCATGTTGGTGAGCTTCTTCTCCTTGGTGATGTTCACGTCCATGTCGTCGGCGCGGGAGTTCTCGCCGACGATCATGCCCTCGTACACCTCGGTGCCGGGGTCCGTGAAGAGCACACCGCGCTCCTGGAGGTTGGTCATCGCGAACGCGGTGACGGCACCCGAGCGGTCGGCGACCAGCGAGCCGTTGTTACGGGTCGTGAGGGTGCCGAACCAGGGCTCGTGGCCCTCGTGGATGGAGTGCGCGATGCCGGTGCCCCGGGTCTGGGTGAGGAACTCCGTCCGGAATCCGATCAGGCCGCGGGAGGGGACCACGAACTCCATGCGGACCCAGCCCGAGCCGTGGTTGGACATGTTGTCCATCCGGCCCTTGCGTACGCCCATCAGCTGGGTGACCGCGCCCATGTGCTCCTCGGGCACGTCGATCGTCATCCGCTCGACGGGCTCGTACGTCTTGCCCTCGACCTCCTTGGTGACGACCTGCGGCTTGCCGATGGTCAGCTCGAAGCCCTCGCGGCGCATCTGCTCGACCAGGATGGCCAGCGCCAGCTCGCCGCGGCCCTGCACCTCCCAGGCGTCCGGGCGCTCGGTGTCCAGGACGCGGAGCGAGACGTTGCCGATCAGCTCGCGGTCCAGACGGTCCTTGACCTGGCGGGCGGTGACCTTGCGGTCCTTGACGACCGCCTTGTTGTCGGCGCCCTTGCCGGTGGCGCCGCGGCCGACCAGCGGGGAGGTGTTGGTGCCGATGGTCATGGAGATCGCGGGCTCGTCCACCGTGATCAGCGGCAGCGGGACCGGGTTCTCCTGGTCGGCCAGGGTCTCGCCGATCATGATCTCCGGGATGCCGGCGACCGCGCAGATGTCACCGGGGCCGGCCTTCTCGGCGGGCTTGCGGGTGAGCGCCTCGGTCATCATCAGCTCGGAGATCCGCACGTTCTGCACGGACCCGTCGCGCTTCATCCAGGCGACGGTCTGGCCCTTCTTCAGCTCGCCCTGGTGGACGCGCAGCAGCGCGATGCGGCCGAGGAAGTTGTCGGCGTCCAGGTTGGTGACGTGGGCCTGGAGCGGGGCGTCCTCGTCGTAGGTCGGCGCCGGGATGTGGTCCAGGATCGTCGAGAAGAACGGCTCCAGGCTGGTGGAGTCGCTCGGGACCGTGCCGTCCTCGGGCTTGGTGAGGGAGGCGACGCCGTCCCGGCCGCAGGCGTAGACGATCGGGAACTCGATCTGCTCCTCGTCGGCGTCCAGGTCGAGGAAGAGGTCGTAGGTCTCGTTGACGACCTCGTCGATGCGGGCGTCCGGCCGGTCCGTCTTGTTGATGCACAGGATGATCGGCAGCCGCTGGCTGAGCGCCTTGCGCAGCACGAAGCGGGTCTGCGGCAGCGGGCCCTCGGAGGCGTCCACGAGCAGCACGACACCGTCGACCATCGACAGACCGCGCTCGACCTCGCCGCCGAAGTCGGCGTGGCCGGGGGTGTCGATGATGTTGATGGTGACGACGTCGCCGCCGTCCTTCGGGTGGTACTTCACCGCCGTGTTCTTGGCGAGGATCGTGATGCCCTTCTCACGCTCCAGGTCGTTCGTGTCCATCATGCGGTCGTCGACGCCTTCGAGCTGGTGCGCGGCGAAGGCGCCGGCCTGCTTCAGCATTCCGTCGACGATGGTGGTCTTGCCGTGGTCGACGTGGGCGACGATGGCGACGTTGCGGATGTCGTGACGCGTTGTAGACGCGGCCATAAGTGGCTTACTCCCGGAGGGTGTGAGGACGGCCGTCGCGGACGTCCGTGTCACGCGGGCCTGCCGGGCGGTACATGCCACGGCCTCACCCAATGGTACGGGGCCCCGGGGGCTGCGGCTTGCCGGGAGGGTTCAGGACGAGGAGGAGGACGCGGAGGGGGACGAGGAGGAGGGCGAGGAGGAGGGCGAGGACGGGGCGGTGGGCCGGGAGCCCTGGGCGCCCTTCTTGAGGAAGCCCATGTCCTCGTAGACCGGTGTCGCGAAACCGAAGGCGCCGGCGTTGGCGAGGTTCTTGCGGGCCGCCGTCAGCTGGGGGCGCTGGTAGAGGGGGACGGAGCCGGCCGCCGCCCAGATCCGCGAGTCGGCCTTGCGCAGCAGTTCCCGGGCCTCCTTCCGGTCCAGGGTGGCCAGGGCCCGGTCGAAGAGCTGGTCGACCTGGTCGGTGCCGACCCGGGTGTAGTTCTGCGCGACGTTCAGGGAACCGTCGGCGGCCGGGACGGGCTTGGCGTAGATGGGGCGGGCGTCGGTGGCGGGGAACGCGGAGGCGGGCCAGGAGTAGAGCGCCAGGTCGTACTCGCCGGCGGCGACGTGGTCCTTGAAGTAGCTCTCGTCCGGCACCTTGGTGATCTTGGTGCCGATGCCGATCTCCTTCAGCATGTCCGTGATGCGGTCGGCCACGGTGCGCAGCGTCTCGGAGCCGGGGCCGGAGGGGAGCACGAAGCGGAGGGTGAGCGCCTTGCCGTCCTTGGCGAGCGGGGCCGCCGCCGCGCCGGCCGGGGCCGCGGTGCCCTTGGGGGCGTAGGCGCCGGGTGCGCCGCCCTGGGCGGTGTTCTTGCCGCTGCTGTGCTTCTCGCCGCTCTCCCGGTCGGCGCCGTCCTTGGCGTCGTCACCGTCGTCGTTGCTGCCGTCGCCGTTGCTGCCGTCCTTGTTCTTGTTGTCCTCGCCGACGATGTACGTGCCGTCGTCGCCGCCCTCGGACTTCTTCCCGTCCTTCTTGTCCTCGTCCTTGTCCTCGTTCTTGTCCTTGCTCTTGTCCTTCTCGGCGCCGGCCGCCTCCTCGCCGTCCTTCTTCTTCACCGGGCCGCCGGGGACCCATCCGGCGTCCGCGAGCAGGGCCCGGGCCTCCTTGGCGTTCTGCTCGCCGAGGGCGCCGCTGCCGTCGGCGTAGGCGGGCTGGCCGGCGAGCGCGAGGTGGCTGCCCACGGGCTCGGCGGGCAGGCCGAGCGGCTTGAGCACCGCCTCGGCCAGCTCCTCGCGGTCCAGGGCGCGGGCCACGGCCCTGCGTACGCGTTCGTCGGCGAGGGGGCCGTCGGCGCCGTTGAGGGCGAGCTGGGTGTAGGCGGGCTCCAGGGACTTGCGCAGCTCGAAGCCGCTCAGCGCCTGCTGCCGGCGCCGGGCCTTCGCCTCGGCCTCGCGGCGCTCCTCGCGGGCGAGGACCTCCTCCTCGGCGGCCTCCTCGTCGGAGCCGTTGGCGATGGCCCAGGAGCGCAGCGCCTGGGCGGCGGACCTGCCCTGCGCGCCCGCGGCCGGGGTGCCCCCGGGCCCCATGAGCGGGGTGCCGGTGGCGGGGTCGCGGGGACCGGCGGCCAGGGTGACCTCGTCGGCGGTCTCCGGGTCGATCTCGGCGAGGTCGAGCTTGCCGGCGACCAGTTCGGCGACCCGCTCGTCGCGGGGGACGGCGCGCAGCACGATCTCGTCCAGCTTCGCCGGCTCGCCCCACCAGCGGGGATTGCCGGTGAGGACCACCTGGTCGCCCTTGGTGTCGACCTTCTTGACGGCGAAGGGCCCGGCGCTGACCTTGAGGGCCCGCCGCGCGCCGTCGTTGAAGGCGTCCGGGGTGCCCGTGACGTCCTTCGGGTACAGGGGCGTGAACAGGGCCTTCCAGTCGGCGTAGGGCCGGCTGAAGGTGACCTTGACCTCCAGGTCGTTCGCACCGCGCTCGACCTTCTCGATACGGTCGTACCCCGCGTTGCGGGCGGTCCAGTAGGCGCTGTCCTTGCCGGACAGGGCGCGCCACTGGGCGGCGAAGTCCGCGGCGCCGATCTCCCGGCCGTCGCTCCAGACGGCCTGCTGGTTCAGCTTGTAGACGACGACCTGCTTGGGCTCGGTGTCGACGACCTCGGCCGACTCCAGGTAGTCGGGGTTGCGCACCGGGCTGCCGGTCTCGTCCATCCGGTACATGGAGGGCAGCACGGCCTGCGCGACGCGGGTCGTCGTGGCGTCGGCGTCCGACTGGAAGGCGTTCAGCGTGTCCGGTACGGAGTCCACGGCCCAGCGCAGGGTGCCGCCGTCGGAGATCTTGGCGCGGGCCGCGGCGGCGACGTCCTGTTCGGCGAGCGGCTTGCCCGCCGGGTCCTCGGAGGTGCAGCCGGCCAGCGCGGGGACCGCGAGGACGCCCGCGGTGAGGAAGGCGACCGAACGCATGACCGCGCGCGGTCCGACGCCGACGTGGGACATCTCTGCTACCTCCGGAAGGCCGCGTTCGCTGCGTTGTGCCGCTTTCGCCGTATGTGCGGTATTCAAGTTGATCATTTGTATCCGGACGGGGATGCGGCCACTGAAGGGGAAACGGTTCCGCCACGCTCGGAGACACGGCGACGACGGTGCGTAAGGTCACCCGTGCGGCGCAATGCCGCCCGCGGTGCACCGACGCGCCCCGGCCAATCGCTGCACATCCCTTCCCAGCGGCTGGTGTGACGCGCGACACTCTCAGGCGCATGAACGTAGCCCCCCAAGGCCGGCGGCTCGCTGCCGTGTCCGACGGAAGCGAGGTCACGTCTTGTCCGTGCACGACGATCTGTCATCGGTGCAGCGCAGCCTGGACGAGCTGTCCAGGACGGTGACCCGGCTGGAACAGCAGCTGGGCAGCGGCGACCTGGAGGTCCGCCGGGTCCGCACCGACGCCGACCACCTGCGCGAGAGCGTCGCGCTGCTGCGGGCGACGGCTGCCGCGCCGGAGGCGCCCAGGCGTCCGGACCTCGTTCCGATCCCCGACACGCCGTACGACGGCTCCCTGTGGACGGACTCGGACGACGAGGGTCTCGGCGCCCGCGACCGCCGCGCCCCCTGAACCCGACCCGACCGACCGGAGTCGCCCAGTGGCCACTGGTACGGAACCCCCTGCCACCGACCCCCATCCCCGCGGCGGCGTGCACACCCCGACGCGCGCCGCCATCCGCGCCCCGCACCTACGATCCGACCGCTGGTGGCTGGCACCGGCCGCCACTGCCGCGGGCCTGCTGGCCTTCGTCGTCTACTCGACCTGGCGGGCCTTCGCGAACGCCGACTACTACGCGGCCCCCTACGTCTCGCCCTTCTACTCCCCCTGTCTGGCGGAGAACTGCGAGCCGATGCGCTCGGGACCCAACTGGGAACTGTTCGGCACCTGGTGGGGCATCTCCCCCGCGATCATCATCCTGATCTTCCCGCTCGGCTTCCGCCTGACCTGCTACTACTACCGCAAGGCCTACTACCGGGGCTTCTGGGCCTCCCCGCCGGCCTGCGCGGTGGCCGAGCCGCACCGGAAGTACACCGGCGAGACCCGCTTCCCGCTGATCCTGCAGAACGTCCACCGGTACTTCTTCTACGCGGCGCTCCTGGTCGCGCTGATCCTCACCTACGACACGGTGCTCGCCTTCCGCGACGAGCACTACGCGTGGGGCCACATGGGCCTGGGCACCCTGGTCTTCCTCGCCAACATCGCGCTGATCTGGGCGTACACCCTCTCCTGCCACTCCTGCCGGCACATCGTCGGGGGCAAGCTCAAGCACTTCTCCCGGCATCCCGTGCGCTACCGGATGTGGCAGTGGGTCGGGAAGCTCAACGCCCGCCACATGCAGCTCGCCTGGGCGTCGCTGGTGAGCGTCGCGCTCGCCGACTTCTACGTGTATCTCGTCGCGTCCGGTGCCTTCGACGATCCGAGGTTGTTCTGATGTCCGTGGTCGACCGGCAGGAATGGGACGTCGTCGTGGTGGGCGCGGGCGGTGCCGGGCTGCGCGCCGCCGTCGAGGCCCGCGAGCGGGGCGCCCGTACGGCCGTGATCTGCAAGTCGCTGTTCGGCAAGGCGCACACCGTGATGGCGGAGGGCGGCATCGCCGCCTCCATGGGCAACGTCAACTCCGGCGACAACTGGCAGGTGCACTTCCGCGACACCATGCGCGGCGGCAAGTTCCTCAACCAGTGGCGGATGGCCGAGCTGCACGCCCAGGAGGCCCCGCAGCGGGTGTGGGAGCTGGAGACCTGGGGCGCGCTGTTCGACCGGACGAAGGACGGCCGGATCTCGCAGCGCAACTTCGGCGGCCACGAGTACCCGCGCCTCGCCCACGTCGGCGACCGCACGGGCCTGGAGCTGATCCGCACCCTCCAGCAGAAGATCGTCTCGCTCCAGCAGGAGGACTTCCGCGAGACCGGGGACCACGAGTCCCGGCTGAAGGTCTTCCAGGAGTGCACGGTCACCCGCGTGCTCCAGGAGGACCGGACGGTCTCGGGCGTCTTCGGCTACGAGCGCGAGAGCGGCCGCTTCTTCGTCCTCCAGGCGCCCTCGGTGGTCATCGCCACCGGCGGCATCGGCAAGTCGTTCAAGGTGACGTCGAACTCGTGGGAGTACACCGGCGACGGGCACGCCCTGGCGCTGCTGGCCGGGGCGCCGCTGCTGAACATGGAGTTCGTGCAGTTCCACCCGACGGGCATGGTCTGGCCGCCGTCGGTGAAGGGCATCCTCGTCACCGAGTCGGTGCGCGGGGACGGCGGGGTGCTGCGGAACTCCGAGGGCAAGCGCTTCATGTTCGACTACGTCCCGGACGTCTTCAAGGAGAAGTACGCCGAGTCGGAGGCGGAGGGCGACCGCTGGTACGACGACCCGGACCACAACCGGCGCCCGCCCGAGCTGCTCCCCCGCGACGAGGTCGCCCGCGCGATCAACGCCGAGGTGAAGGAGGGCCGGGGCTCACCGCACGGCGGCGTCTTCCTCGACGTGTCGACCCGGATGTCCGCCGAGGTGATCAGGCGCCGGCTGCCCTCGATGTACCACCAGTTCAAGGAGCTGGCGGACGTGGACATCACGGCGGAGGCGATGGAGGTCGGGCCGACCTGCCACTACGTGATGGGCGGCATCGCCGTGGACTCCGACACCGCCGCCGCCCGCGGGGTGCCGGGACTGTTCGCGGCCGGCGAGGTGGCGGGCGGCATGCACGGCTCCAACCGGCTGGGCGGCAACTCGCTGTCCGACCTGCTGGTGTTCGGGCGCCGGGCGGGCCGGCACGCGGCCGAGTACGCGGCGGGGCGGACGGAGGACGGCGCCCGCGCGCGGGTCGAGGACGCCCAGGTCGACGCGGCCGCCGCGGAGGCCCTGCGGCCCTTCTCGGCCGAGGCGCAGGAGCCCGGCGCGGGCCCGCCGGAGAACCCGTACACCCTCCACCAGGAACTCCAGCAGACCATGAACGACCTGGTGGGGATCATCCGCCGGGAGGCGGAGATGAAGCAGGCCCTGGAGAAGCTGGCGGAGCTGCGGGTGCGTGCCCGCCGGGCCGGGGTGGAGGGGCACCGGCAGTTCAACCCGGGCTGGCACCTCGCCCTGGACCTGCGCAACATGCTGCTGGTCAGCGAGTGCGTGGCACGGGCCGCGCTGGAGCGCACCGAGTCGCGCGGCGGGCACACCCGCGAGGACCATCCGTCGATGGACCGGCGCTGGCGTCCGGCCAACCTGCTCTGCTCGCTGGCCGACCCGGCGGGCGAGGCGGCGGGCGAGGCGGCGGCGACGGACCCGGAGCGCGGCCGGATCGCCCTGGAGCGGCAGACCACCGAGCCCATCCGGCCCGACCTGCTCGCCCTCTTCGACAAGGAGGAGCTGGTGAAGTACCTCGCCGACGAGGAACTGGAGGGCCGGTCCGAATGAGCGGCTACGAGGCCCGCTTCAAGGTGTGGCGCGGTGACGTGGAGGGCGGCGGCCTGGCCGACTTCACGGTCGAGGTCAACGAGGGCGAGGTGGTCCTCGACATCATCCACCGCCTCCAGGCCACCCAGGCCCCCGACCTCGCGGTGCGCTGGAACTGCAAGGCGGGCAAGTGCGGTTCGTGCTCGGCGGAGATCAACGGACGGCCGCGGCTGCTGTGCATGACCCGCATGTCCGTGTTCACCCGCGAGGAGACGATCACCGTCACACCGCTGCGCGCCTTCCCGGTCATCCGGGACCTGGTGACGGACGTCGGCTTCAACTACACCAAGGCCCGGGAGGTCCCGGCCTTCGTGCCGCCCGCCGACCTCGGTCCCGGCGAGTACCGGATGACGCAGGAGGACGTGGACCGCTCGCAGGAGTTCCGCAAGTGCATCGAGTGCTTCCTGTGCCAGGACACCTGCCATGTCGTGCGGGACCACGAGGAGAACAAGCCCGCCTTCGCGGGCCCGCGCTTCCTCATGCGCGTCGCCGAACTGGACATGCACCCGCTGGACGCCGCCGGTGACACCGGCCTGGACCGCTCACGCACGGCCCAGGACGACCACGGCCTCGGCTACTGCAACATCACCAAGTGCTGCACGGAGGTGTGCCCGGAGGGCATCCGGATCACGGACAACGCGCTGATCCCGCTCAAGGAGCGGGCGGTCGACCGCAAGTACGACCCACTGGTCTGGCTGGGTTCGAAAATCGGCCGCCGGCCCCGGGACGGGTCCTAGCGCACCCAGCCGTCCCGGTACGACGCCCAGTCCTGCTCCGTCGCCGCGAAGTCGATGTACGCGGCGACGCCGAACCTCTCCCGGTCGGCGTCCGTGCGGGACAGGCCGAGGCGGACGCCGCGGACGGCGGCGGCGACGGTCTCCGCGTGGTTCCAGTGGCCGAAGCGGTTCTCGTGGTAGAAGGGCAGGCCCATCAGGAGGTGGGTCGTCGGCGGAGTGACCTCCAGGGCCAGCGAGGTCTGCTGGGCGACGTAGCCGCCGTACAGGCTCTCCAGGGGCTGCATCGTGTCGTACGACATGACGGCGATCTGGTCGACCCGGCGGGCGACCTGGCCGAAGAACTCCTGCGACCACCACTTGGGGTGTCCGGCGACCGTGCCCCAGAAGGAGTGGAAGCCGGGCAGCGGGTCGATCTGGTGGGCGGCGACGGAGAGCTGCGCGTCGCGGGCGCGGGTGACGGCGCGGACGTCGTCCAGCAGCGAGAGGTAGTCGCCGTCGCCGGAATGCAGCGGTTCCAGGTCGAGGTGGACTCCGTCGTAGCCCACGTCCAGGACCTGGCGGGCCGAGTCGACGACCGCGGCGCGGGTGGCGGGCTTCTCCAGGCGCATGCCGTCGGGGCTCTCGGTGGCGAGGACGTCGCCGAGGAAGGCCTGGACGCGGACGCCGGGCATCTCGCGGTGCACGGCGTCCACCAGCCAGCGGGCCCTGGGGTAGAGGGACTTCGGCAGCGTCCCGTCGTGTTCCATCGGCCCGGTGTGGACGTACAGATCGCGGATGCCGGTGGTTTTCAGGTCCCGGGCCAGCTTGGTGAGGTCCGCGTCCTTCTTGCGGCCGTCGACCCACGCGTGGCCGAGCCAGATCGCGTCGCGGTTCCTGGTGTAGGTGCCGTCGGCGGGGTCGCCCGTGTAGTTGATGCGGAGGGCGGTCTCGGCGGTGAGGAGGGGGAGGAGCAGGACCAGGAGGACGGCGAGGGTGATGCGGCGGGTGCGGGTACGGCGGCGTGTTCGTCGGGTCGCCTCGGCTTCGCCTTCGGCGTCCCGGTTCCCACCCGCACCACCCGTGCCGCCTTCGTCGTCGGGTGCGGGTGGCCCCGGTGGCCCGTCCTCGCCGTCGGCGGCTTTCGGTTCGGTGCTTCTCGGTTCCGTGTTCTCCACGGTGTCCCCTCCCTGTGGTCCGTCCCCGGTCGCGGTGACCGGTCGCCGCGCTTACGCTCCGAGCGTGGTGCCAGCGGGGACGACTCGAACCGGTGTTCCGGTTGCGGTCAGGGGTGCGCGGCGGTGATCTCCGCCGATCTGGTGCCGCCCCTGGTCACGGCCGGGGCGACCCTGCTGCTGGCCGGGTACGGGCATGTGCGCCGCACCCGGCGGGCCCGGACGCGTACGACGCCGGGCCGGGTCAGAACAGGCTCAGCAAGGCCTCCGCGGGGTCCGTGAGCCGGGTGTCGGCGCCCGGCAGGGGCAGTTCGAACCAGACCGTCTTGCCGCGCGGCGTACGGCGTGAGCCCCAGGCCGCGCTGAGCAGGCCGACCAGTTGCAGGCCGCGGCCGCCCTCGTCGGTGTCCCGGGCGCGGCGCCGGCGCGGCTGGACCAGGCCGGAGTCCCAGACCTCGCAGACCAGGGTGCGGTCGAGGAGGAGGCGGAGCCTGATCTCGCCCTCGCCGTACCTGAGCGCGTTGGTGACCAGCTCGCTGACGAGCAGTTCCGTGGTGTCGACCAGCGGCTCCATGTCCCAGGCCAGCAGCCGGGCGCGGGCGTACTCGCGGGCCCGGCCGACGCTGCGCGGCTCGCGCGGCAGGGTCCAGTCGCCGACGCTGTCGCCGGGCAGGCCCTGGACGCGGGCCATCAGCAGCGCGATGTCGTCCTCGCCGTGGTGGCTGTCGAGGGTGTTGAGGACCTGGTCGCAGACGTCCTCCAGGGGCTGGGTGGGGTCCGTGAGGGCGCCCACGAAGGCCTGGAGGCCCTCGTCGAGGGGGTGGTCGCGGCTCTCGACCAGGCCGTCGGTGTAGAGGGCGAGCAGGGCGCCCTCGGGCAGTTCGACCTCCACCTCCTCGAAGGGCTCCCCGCCGACGCCGAGCGGCAGACCGGGCGGCACGTCCAGCATCAGCGCGGACTCGCCGGGCTCGACCAGGACGGGCGGCAGGTGGCCCGCGTTGGCGAAGGTGCAGCGCCTGGTCACCGAGTCGTAGACGGCGTACACGCAGGTCGCCAGGTAGACCTCGGACAGGTCGGCCTCGCGGGGGCGCCGGGCGGCCCGGGTGGCCTGCTGGACGCCCCCGGGAGCGCCGAGGCCGCGGGCGATCTCGTCCAGCTGCGAGAGCACCTCGGCCGGTTCGATGTCGAGCTGGGCCAGGGTGCGTACGGCGGTGCGCAGTTCGCCCATCGCGACGGCGGCGCGCAGACCGCGGCCCATGACGTCGCCGACGACCAGCGCGGTGCGGTGTCCGGGGAGTTCGATCACGTCGAACCAGTCGCCGCCGACCTCGCTGGCCCGGCCGGTGGCCGCCTCGCCGGGCAGGTAGCGGCAGGCGATGTCGAGTCCGGAGGCCTCCGGGTCGCCGGGCGGGAGCAGGGAGCGCTGCAGTATCAGCGCGCGTTCGTGCTCGCGCCGGTAGAGCCGGGCGTTGTCGATGCAGACGGCGGCGCGCGCGGCCAGTTCCACGGCGAGGTCGCGGTCGCGGTCGCCGAACGGCTCGCTGCCCTTGGTGCGGGCGAACTGGACGAGTCCGACGACCGTGTCGTGGGCGACCATCGGCACGGCGAGCGTGGACTGCACGAGGCCCCCGTCCTCGGCGGGGACGCTGCGCGGCCGGGCGGTGCGCAGGGCGTCGGCGCAGGGCGAGTTGAACGGGTAGTGGTGGACGGCGCCGAGCTTGACCCGCTCGCCGGTACCGAGGAACGGGGCGTCGGAGACGGCGCTGGAGAAGGCGACGCGGCGCAGTTCCGCGCTGCCGTCGGCGAGTCCCGGCGGGGTCTCGTCGCCGACCAGCAGACCCTGGTAGAGGTCGACGGTGGCCAGGTCGCAGAAGCCGGGGACGACGACGTCGAGGAGTTCGCGGGCGGTGGTCTCCAGGTCGAGGGAGTTGCCGATGCGGGCACCGGCCTCGTTGAGGAGGGCGAGGTTGCGCCGGGCGTTGGCGGCCTCGCGGGCGGCCTGGCGGCGGGCGGTGATGTCGGTGCCGAGCCAGGCGACGCCGATGGGCCGGCCGGAACCGCTGTGCACGCGGTAGAGGTTGACGGACCAGTGGCGGCGTTCCTCCGAGCCCGGCACGAAGCCCGTGACGTGCATGTCCGTGATGGAGTCGCCGGTCTCCAGGACCCGGCGCAGGGTCGCCGAGACCCGGTCGGCCTCGGCGCGCGGCAGGTAGTCATGGACGCCCTTGCCGCGGTGGTCGTCGGGGGTGCCGCCGAAGGTGGAGGCGAACCGCTGGTTGGCACGGCGCACCGTCAGGTCGGGGTCGATGAGCAGGAACCCGAACGGAGACTGGCCGAATATGGCCTGCGACGCGGCGAGATCGGTCTCGATGCTGCGCAGGACGCGGACGTCGACGACGATGCAGACGGCGGCCCGCTCCCCGTCCTCCGTGCGCGTCGGCATGACGTACACCTCGGCGAGTCCGCGCTGTCCGCGCCGGCCGCCGGTGGGCCGGCCGCTCGCGTGCCGCGCCGTCCCCCCGGCCTCGTCCGGTGCCCGGAAGGGGACCACTCCGGTCCATTCCCGGCCGTCGAGGATCTCGGTCATCTTGCGCTGGCCGCGCTCGCGCAGGTCGGGGTCGATGAAGGCCTCGATGGGATCGGTGCCCACGGCGTCCTCGGCCCGGATGCCGAGCAGTTGCTCCGCACGCAGGCTCCACTGGTCGACGAGTCCGTCGGGGCCGATGGAGAAGGAGGCGACCTTGATGTAGTCGTAGATGGAGCCGGGCGGGCTGCTCTGCCACACCGCGTCACCGAGTGGCGCGTCTGCCGACGGGCCCTCGGACTCCGTGGACTCCGTGGGCTCCTTGGCCCTCGCTGGTATCTCGCTCACGCGAACCGTCCCCTCCAGCTCACCGCATCCGGCACCGGTCACCGGAGGCGGCTGCCCGCAGTATCCAGCACTACGGCGCCGCACGACACGGTGTTCACGATCACAGCACGGTCCCGATGGTTTTCGGTCCGGACCGCGACAACACTTCCAGTCTTCTAACCAGCGGACACGGCATCGAATCACGCAGTTCCACAACTGCCACTGGCCTGAACCGGTTGGCGACCCGGACCAGGGACGATACAGGGACATTCCGGGCGTCGGCCGATGCGTTCGGCGACAGTGCGTCACGAGGCCGTCGCGCTAGCGCGGCAGGGCGAGTTCGAACCACACGGTCTTGCCCGCCTCCCCGGGGCGGGTGCCCCAGCGCCGCGCGGCGGAGGCCACCAGTTGCAGACCCCGGCCGTCCTCGTCGTCGGGGCGGGCGACGCGCTCGCGGGGCGGGTCCGGCAGCGGGTCGGAGACCTCCACCAGCAGGACCCCGGCGGCGCCGTCGACCCCGGCGGCCGCGACGGCTCCGGCGGCTCCGGCGGCTGGAGCGGGACTGCGCACCAGGCGGACGCCGATGGGGCCGGTGGCGTGCCGCAGGGCATTGGTGACCAGCTCGCTGACCAGCAGGGCGGCGATGTCCCCGACACTGTCGAGCCGCCACTCGTCCAGGGTGCGGCGGACCAGGGAGCGGGCGGTGCGCACGGCGTCCGGCGCCGCGGGAAAGACCCACTCGGCACAGTCGCCCTCGCCGTCACTCACGCCGATCACTTCCCCGGCCGACGACCCCATCGATGCCCGTTTTCATGGGGTTAATGGGCACATACCCTTTATCCGGGCTCGGTATCGTTCCCAGCGGTGCCCGCCTCGAGCCCCAGGTGTGCGAGCACCCGCTCGACGGCCGGTACGTCCTGGTCGAGCCAGGGCACGTCCCAGATCTGGCCGGGGGTCAGCCAGCGCAGCTCGTCGTGGTCCTCCAGGGGCGCGGGGGCCGCGGAGCCGGGGCGCAGGCGGGCAATCCACACCTGGAGGACGAAGGGGGCCCGCAGGGGCCACTGCCCCGGGACGCGCCCACCGGCCTCGGCCGCCACCCCGAGTTCCTCGCGCAGTTCGCGTACGAGTGCCGCCTCGGGCGTCTCGCCCGGCTCGACCTTGCCGCCGGGCAGCTCCCACCGTCCGGCCAGTTCGGCGGGTGCGCTGCGGCGCGCGGCGAGCAGGCGGCCGCCGTCGAGCAGGGCGGCGCCCACCACGATCCGTTCCGTCATGCGCCGGAGCCTACGGCCTGCCCGGCCGGGCCGGTCCGCGGTGGGTCAGTCCGCAGCGCCCGCGCCGGGCGCGGCGAGCTTCTCGACCCAGTAGAGCTGCTGGTGGCCGCGACCGTCGAGGGTGTCCGCGATCTGCTGGGCCTCCGCCCGGGTGGCGTACCTGCCCACGCGATAGCGATTGCCGTTGTCGTCCTGCCGGAAGACCAGCCAGGGAAGAGTGACCGTGCTGTCGTTCATCGCGCCCCTCCACTTCCCGTTCCCGCCGCCCGCGGCACCCGCCGCGCCCCGCCCGCCAAGGAAACCGCAATCCGCATATGCCCGAGCCTACGCCCAACCTTCACGGAGCGAACACGGCTTTACACAAAGAGGTACGCAACCAGCCAGAACGCAGGGGGCGCACGATGCGAAACGCGCCGTCTCCGCACACCGATGCCTCCGGTCACGGGCGTGACGGGGCACGGGGAAGCGACCTGGGGGAACGACCGGATTCCGGCGCCGGGCGAACGGCGCCGCGAGCCCCGGCGGACGCGTGATCGGGGAGAACGGGGCACGGGAGGCGCACGACAGGCGTGCGCCATCTCACACCGCCGACCCGCACCGCCGCCCCGCACCGCCATCTCACACCGCCGCCCGCACCGCGGCAGGGCCCCGAACTCCCCCGGCCCCGGCCCCGCTTGAGTGGCTGCCCGACGGGCTACCTGACCGGCAGGTGGTACGCCACCCGGTAACGGTCCGCCGGGACGACCACGTCGGCGCTCTCCACGGCGCGCCCCGAGGCGTAGAACGTGCGCTGGACGACCAGCACCACGTGCCCCGGAACGCCGCCCAGGGCGAGCAACTCCTCGGCGAGGCCGGGGCGGGCGCCGACCTCCTCGGTGACGTTGTCGACGACGACGTCGATGGCGGCCATCCGCTCCACGACGCCCATGCCGCCGAGCGGTCCCTCCTCGGGCAGCATCACCGGGGTGCGGCCGGTCAGGTCCAGCGGCTCCCAGGAGGTGGAGAGCATGACGGCCTCACCGGCCTCCCGGAAGACGTACCGCGTGCACATCACCCGGTCACCGGGCTTGATCCCGAGCCGCTCGGCCACGGCACCGCTCGCCTCGGCCTGCTCGCTGCGCGACTCCCAGGTGCCGCGCGCGTCCCCGTCGGCCTGCTCCTGGCGGAAGGGCGTGGCCCCGCCGGCCGGCCGGTATCCGGAGCGGGCGACGCGCCGCGGGACGGGCCGCTCGCGCACGTAGGTGCCGGAGCCGGAGCGGCCCTCGACCAGGCCCTCGGCCATCAGCACCTTGCGGGCCTCCAGGGCGACGGTGTCCGAGACGCCGTACTCCTCGCGGATCCGGGCCTGGGAGGGGAGGCGGGTATGGGGCGGCAGCAGGCCGTCGGCGATCTTCTTGCGGAGATCACCCGCGACACGCAGATACGCCGGCTGCTCACCGAATGTCACTGGCCGCTCCCATCAGGTTGTACAGACAGCAACAGCGTGGCAACCGTAGGTTGGCCCAGGCAAGCAAAGGCCAAAGAATCACTCGATGTGATGACTTGTGCCGCCCGAGGGCTTTACGCAGGCACTTTCTCCCCGCTATGGCCGCTCTCACACCTCCACGCCGGGGTCGTCTCCCCCGCCGTCGCCGCCCTCGTAGTCCGGCGGCGTGCTGGCCAGGCCCAGAGCCTTGCGGGCGGTGACCGTGCTGTCGGCGACGACGAGGTCGTAGCCCTTGCCGTAGTGCTCGTAGTACGCGTCGAGGTCGGTGGCCTTCGCCGCCAGGCCCCACTCCTCCTGCGCCGACCGCAGGTCGTCGGTCAGCGCGGCGACCGGGCGCTCGGCGCCGACGGGCCAGGCGTGCCCGTCCAGCATCGCGACCTCGCCCCTGAGCGCCTCCGAGACCTGCCCGGCCCAGGTCCGGTAGCCCGCGAGGTCGTCCTCGACCGCCTCCGCCGCGGGCACCTCGTCCATGGCCCGGTTCAGGTAGCCCTCCGCGAGCAGGTAGGTGTGCTGGTCCGCGTCGAGCCGCGCGCCGTCGTTGCGCAGCGAGCCGGTCAGCGTGCCCCGCTCGTCCGTGTTGCCGAACAGGCAGGTGATCTCGCGGTCGCCGCTCCGCCAGCTCGCGGCGGTCGGGGTCAGGTAGTACACGTCGACGTCGGTCGGCAGCGCCCACCGGTCCATCGCGTAGGCGTCCTGGAGGGCGTAGCACCGGTCGTCGGCGGCCCGCGTGATCTCCCCGTCGCCCGGGTAGGAACCGGCCGGCAGGTCGAAGGAGGCGAAGACCTCGCCGTCGTGCTCCCGCGCGCAGGGCACCTCGTCGACGTCGTACGTCACCCCTTGGAGGGAGCCGCTGGGGGTGGTGAAGCACTGGCCCTTCTCCAGGGAGTAGGCGGTGCCCTCGCCGCGCGCGGCGTCCCGGAAGCCGTCCCAGAAGTCGCCTGCCGCGCCCGTGGACAGCGTCAGCGTCCACAGGGCCAGCCCCACGGACGACAGCACGCAGCCGGCCACCGCGAACCCCTTGCCGCGTTCGCCCCGCCTGCGGATCCGGGCCAGCGCGACCAGCCCGAGGACCAGTCCGACCGCCGGTACGAAGCACAGGACGCCGAGGACGAAGGCGGCGATGGCGAGCCCGCTCACGGGAGCCGGCCGGGGGTACGGCGCGAGGGGGTGCCCCCACTGCGGAGCGTACGGAGCGTACGGACCCTGGGGGTACTGCCCTTGGGGCCCCGGCGGTGGCGGTATCGACACGAGTACCGTGCTCCTGTTCGAGAGGGTGGTGCGGCGACGGGTGCGGCCTCGCGCATCGTAAGCGCGGTCCGCGCGGGGGGCGGCGCGCGGGGCGCGGGCGCGCCGGGCGTCACTGCTTCCACAGCCGTCTGAGCGCCGCGTTGACCAGGCAGGCCCCGGCGAGGACTGCCGCCCACCGCGGTCTCCCGGAGGCGGCCGGGGCGGCGGCGCCGGCACCGAACCACAGCACCTCCAGGACGAACCGCCCGCCCCCGCGGGCCGGACGGCGGGCGCGCGGCGATCCGGACAGCGCCCACACCGCCGTCATCCCGACCGGCGCGCCCACCCCCAGGGCCACCTCGACCGGCCACGTGTCGCCGACGGCGACCCCCCAAGAGCACGATCGCCGTGTGGGTGCCGGTAACGCCCCTCCGACGCGCCTCAGTTGTCGAACGCGGTGGCCCTGGTCTGCTTCTCCCAGGTCTCGACCTCCTCGCGGACCCGGTCGAGGTGGCCGAGGACCGCGGTGACGCCGTCGTCGCCCAGCGGCAGGCGCAGCGGGGTGTGCTCGGCCGCGAGGGCCGCCCGGATGACCGCGGCCGCCCTGGCGGGGTCGCCGGGCTGGCTGCCGTCGCCCGCGGCGATCATCCCGCGGGTCTCGCCGACCTTGGCGTACACGCCGCTGTCCGCGCTGATCCCGGCGTTTCCGGCCTCGAACAGGCCGGTGCGGAAGGAGCCCGGCTCGACGATCAGCACCTTGACGCCGAAGTCCCGGACCTCGTCCGCGAGCCCCTCGGACATGCCCTCCAGGGCGAACTTCGTGGCGCTGTAGGCGGAGAAGCCCGCGAAGGACATCTGCCCGCCCATGCTGCTCATCTGCACGATCGCGCCCGAACGCCGCTCCCGCATGGACGGCAGCACCGCCCGCGTCAGCGCGGCCGGGCCGAAGACGTGCACGTCGAACAGCGCGCGCAGTTCGTCCTCGCCGGTCTCCTCAAGGGCACCGACGTGGGTGCGGCCCGCGTTGTTGACCAGTACGTCCACCCTGCCGTGCCGCGCCACCACGTCCCGTACGGCGTCCCCGGCGGCCGCCGTGTCGGCGACGTCCAGGCGCAGCGCCTCCATCTGGTCCGGGTGCGCGGCCACGAGGTCGTCCAGCGCCTCGGGGCGCCGGGCCGCGCCGACCACGACGTCGCCGTCGGCCAGGGCCGCCTCGGTGATCGCCCGCCCGAAGCCGCTGCTCGCCCCGGTGATCAGCCACACCTTGTTCATCCCGACTCCCTCGGTTCAGTTCCCTCTGTCTCCTTGTTCCGACGCCAACCACCCTCGTCCACAAGCCGGTTGCCGGTCCAAGACCCGTGGTGATAGCCAATGGGCATGACGACGGACGTGCATGTGCGGGAGCTGCGCTACTTCGCGACGGTGGCCGAGGAGCTGCACTTCACGCGGGCGGCCGAGCTTCTGTACGTGTCACAGCCCGCGCTGAGCAAGCAGATCCGGGCCCTGGAACGGCAGCTGGGCGCCGAGCTGTTCCACCGCGGCCCCAGGGGCGTGACCCTCACCGAGGCGGGCACGGCCCTGCTGCCGCACGCCCGGCGGCTGCTGGCCGACTGGACCGAGGGCGCGGCGGCGGTGGAGGCGGCCCGTGCGGCCCGGCGCGGCACCCTGGTCGTCGGCATGAGCACCAGCCCCGGCCGCGGCGGTCTGCTCCCGGCGATCCGCTCCCGCTTCACCGCGGCCCACCCGGAGGCGGTCCTGCGGCTGCGGCAGATGAACTGGGAAGACCCGACCGCGGGCCTGGCCGACGGCACGGCCGACGTCGCGTACGTCTGGCTGCCGCTGCCCGACGCCGACCGCTACGCCTGGACGGTGGTCGCCGAGGAGCCCCGTCTGGTCGCCCTCCCCGACGGCCACCCCCTCGCCGCCCGCGAGGAGGTCGACTTCGCCGACCTGGCCGGCGAGCCGTTCCTCGCCCTGCCCCCGGAGGCGGGCGTCCTGCGCGACTTCTGGCTGGCGCTGGACGAACGGCGCGCACTCGGCGGCCCCGCCGCCCGCCCGCCGCGCGTCGGCGCCGAGATCTCCGGCACGGAGGAGACGTACGAGGCCCTGGTCGCCGGGCTCGGCATCTGCCTGGTGGCCACGGGCAACGCCCCGCTGATCACCCTGGGCGGCGTCACCACCCGCCCGGTCCGCGGCCTGTCCCCCAGCCGCTACGCCCTGGCCCGGCGCCGCGAGGACGAGGGGCGGGCACTGGTGCGCGGGTACGTGGAGGCCTGCCGCCGGGCGACGGACCGGGCGTGACGCTCCCTCGGCGCTGCTGCGCGGGCCGTCCGTCGTCCAGTGGGAGCCGGGCCTTCCCGTCCGGCGCCCGCACCCCCGCGGACCACGTCGAACGGCCCTCAGCCGCTGTGCACATGGGCCCGCACCCCCTGCAGTCCGAACAGGACGAGGAGTTCGACGGCGCCGCCGTCGGCGCTGCCCAGCCAGTGCGGCAGGGACGTGTCGAACTCGGCCGCCTCACCGGGTGACAGCGTCAGGTCGCGCTCGCCGACCAGCAACCGCAGACGGCCGCCGAGCACGTACAGCCACTCGGACCCCTCATGGGTCTGCGGGGTCGGTTCGAGCGGCGCCGGGCGGCTCGGGATGATCATTTTGAAGGCCTGGGTGCCGCCCGGTCGCCGGGACAGCGGCACGAAGACCATCCCGAAGCGCCTGACCGGCTTCAGGTGGATGCGGGGGTCGCCGGTGCGCGGGGCGCCGACGAGGTCGTCCAGGGGGACGTCGTAGATCCGGGCGAGCGGCAGCAGCAGCTCCAGGGTCGCGCGGCGCTGTCCGCTCTCCAGCCGGGACAGGGTGCTCTCCGACACTCCGGTCGCCGCCGAGAGGTGGGCGAGGGTGATGCCGCGTTCGCGCCGCAGGGTGCGCAGGCGTGGGCCCACGGCGTCGAGTACGTCGTCGTCCGTTCCGGCGTCCATCGGGCCACCTTGCCACAACCGCAAGTTTTCGTGCCGGTTCGGGCGGAGGGTGTCGAGACTGGCCTCATAGACGGCTTGCGGCGCGTTGCCCGCGACTCGCGTGGCCCGTGACTCGCGGTCCCCGCCGCCGGCCGAACCGACTGAAGGAGTTGCGATGAGCACCACCGACGCGGTCACGTTCTGGGACGGCGTGTACGCCGCCCGCCCGGCGCCCGACGCGCCCCGCCCGAACGTCCGCCTGGTCGAGACGGTCACCGGCCTGCCGCCCGGCGACGCCCTGGACCTGGGGTGCGGCAGCGGCGGCGACGCACTGTGGCTCGCCCGGCGGGGCTGGCGGGTCACGGCCGTGGACATCTCCGGGGTCGCGGCCGAGCGGCTCGCGGGGCACGCCCGGGCCCACGGCCTCGGCGACCGGGTCGACGCCGTGCGGCACGACCTGCGCGCGTCCTTGCCCGAGGGCCGGTTCGACCTGGTCAGCGCGCACTACCTCCACACACCCTTCGACCTGGACCGCGCGTCGGTCCTGCGCGGGGCCGCGCACGCGCTGCGCCCGGGCGGGCGGCTGCTGGTCGTCGACCACGGCTCGACGGCGCCGTGGTCGTGGGACCAGGACCCCGACGCGCGCCACCCCGCCCCGGAGGAGGTCGCGGCGGACCTCGCCCTGGACCCGGCGACGTGGCGGGTCGAACGGGCCGAGACCCCGCGCCGGACCGCGACCGGACCGGGCTGGCGCACCGCCGAGGTCGTCGACCACGTCCTGCTCGTCCGCCGCGCGGACTGACGGACCCCGTGCCCGCGGCCCGTCCGCCCGTCCGCCCCACACCCTCCGGAGGCCGGTCACCATGCCCACCACCCCCCGCACCCACCGCCGGGACACCCCGCCGCCCCGCACCGGCGGCGGTGAGGCCGAGACCCTGCGCGGGTTCCTCGACTACCTGCGGACCTCGATCGCCGGCAAGGTCGAGGACGCCCCCGAACCGCAGGTCCGTACGGCAGCGGTTCCGTCCGGCACCAATCTGCTCGGGCTGCTCAACCACCTGACCCACGTCGAGCGCGCGGTCTTCCTCGGGGAGGAGGTGCAAAGCTGGCCGGCGACGTTCCGGGCCGCGCCCCGGGACGGCGTCGCCGAGGTCGTCGCCCGCTACCGGGAGGCCGTCGAACGGGCGAACCGCGTGCTCGACACCTGCACCGACCTCGGCGCGCCGCTCCCTGGGCCGCGACCGGGCCGCCCCGCGCCCACCGTCCGCTGGGCCCTCACCCACATGGTGGAGGAGACCGGCCGCCACGCCGGCCACGCGGACATCCTCCGCGAGCTGATCGACGGTGCCACCGGCCGCTGACGGCGTGCCCGGCCGGCCTCAGCCGGCCTGCGCGGGCACGCCCTGCCCGGTGTCGGACAGGCAGGCGCCCGTCGCCGAGCACAGGGCGGCGAACCGGCGGTCCACGTAGACCGCCGGTACCCCCTTCTCCTCGACGTGCACGGACTGGACCTCGCCGAGCAGGATGATGTGGTCGCCCGCCGGGTAGCGCTCGTGGACCGTGCACTCGACGACCGCGACCGCTCCGTCGAGCACGGTCGCTCCCCGCTCGGTGCGGACGAAGTCCCCGCCCGCGAACTTGTCCGCGGACTTGCGCGCGAAGCGCATGGCCAAGTCCGTGTGGTCCTCGCGCAGCACGCTCACCGCGAACTCGCCGCAACTGTCGAACACCGGGAAGGAGTTGGCCGTACGAGCAAGGCAGACCAGGGCCAGGGGCGGCTCCATCGAGACGGACACGAACGAACTGGCGGTGAAACCGTGCGGGACTCCCCCGCGGTCATGGGCGGTGACGAGCGCCACCCCGGCCGGCACCCGGGCCATGGCGTCCCGGAGCATTCCCTGGTCGGCTGCCATCTTCGACTCCCTAGGCGAGGCAGGTGGGCAGCTGCCCACCGTTGTAGGCGACCAGCTCCGCGAAGATCTCCATGGCGTCACGCACGTGTCCGCCCAGCAGCTCCTCATGGGCCCGGTGCAGGTTCGCGACGAGGCGCTCCGCGTCCAGCAGGTCGGCGAAGGCGCCGAGGTCCGCCCGGCGCGCGGCCTGCAGCGGTGTCAGCCGGCGGTCGACCGCGTCGGCGGCGAGGCGCTGGACCCAGCGCAGATAGTCCCGGTTGGCGTCGATCACCTCGGGTCCGGCCACCGGGCCGTGCCCGCCGACGACCACCTCGGGCTCCAGCTCCGCCAGCCGGTCGAGCGCGGCCAGCGTGCCGGCCACCGAACCGAAGAGCGCGAACGGGGTGACGCCCGACATGACGATGTCCCCCGCGAACAGCACCCGCTCCTCGGGCAGCCAGACCACCACGTCGTGTCCGGTGTGCGCGGGGCCGACGCAGATCAGTTCGACCTGCCGTTCGCCGACCTGCAGGGTCAGCCGGTCACGGAAGGTCACGTTCGGCGGCCTCAGCTCGATCTCGCCCCAGTCGACCCGCGGCCAGAGCCCGGTGAGGGCCAGGCCGGTCGTCACCATGACGGACCGCATGTCCTCGTGCGCGATGATCCGCGTCCCCGGCGGAAAGACCTGGTTGCCGAACGCGTGGTCGCCGTGGAAGTGCGTGTTGACCACGGTACGGCCGGGGCCCGCGGCGAGCTTGTCGACCCACTCCGCCAGCCGCCGCGCCCTCGGGATCGTCGACAGCGTGTCGACGACGAGCGCGCCGTCGCCGCCCACCACGATGCCCGCGTTGCTCACACACCAGCCGCCGGGGGCCTGCTCGTAGGCGTAGACACCGTCGGCGACCTCACGGACCTCGACCGTCATGACGCCGACCCGGCGGCGGCCGCCGCGTGGCGCAGCGTGGCCCGGCTGTTGGCACCGAGCACCTCACGCAGATGGGCGCGGGCGTCCGCGACGGTCGCGCCCCTGCCCAGGACCTCTTCCACGCGGGCCGGGTCGATCGCCACGGTGTGCCGGGCGGTGACCGTGCCCTCGCCGAAGATCCAGGCTCCGCAGTGCCCGGAGAGCAGGGCGGGCGGGACCAGCTGCTTGTACACGATGCTCCTCGCGGGGACGCAGAGCCGGATCGAACGGGTGGTGTGGGTACCGCCGTCGGTGGTCACCGTCTCCATGGTCATGTCCTGGACGGTCATGTCCCGCGTCCCGGCGGGGCCGGTGCCCGCCGCCTCCTCGGTGAGCGTCACCTTCCGCACGTGCGGCAGCCGTTCCTGCCACAGGTCGCTGCGCTCGATGAAGGTGTAGGCGTCGTCCCCGGACGGCACCCGGAGCGTGTCCTCGAACGTGAAGACGAGCTCCTCGGGCGGCTGCCGGCGCTCCGCCAGCGCGACCAGCGCGGCCAGCTCCTTCCCGCTGTTCGCGTCCAGCGCCTCGCGCAGTCCCGGCAGGGCGGCTTCGTCGACCGCGGCGAAGTCGTGGGTCAGCACGATCTCGGTGCCCTCGCCGTCGCCCCGGAACTCCCAGCTCCCGCCCATCGAGGCGATGGGCGCCTGGGTGGCCTCCTGTCGGAACGTCACCCTCAGGGCGTCGGGATCCAGCGTCCGGCGGGACGTCCAGGTCTTCACCCGACCGCCCACGCGCGCCCAGATCCGGAAGCGTTCCGTGCCCCGGCCGCGCTCCAGGACCTGTACGTGCACGGTGGGTTCGAAGACGGCCGGCCAGTCTTCGACGCGTGCGACCAGCTCGTAGAGCCGCCGCGCCGGGGCCCGGGTCCTCAGGGTGTGGACCACCCGGTGTTCTCCCGGCCGGCTCATGCCGCCTCGGCCAGTGCGCCGTTGACCAGGTCGAGCAGCTCTCGCGGCGTGTCGATGCGGCCGGCGACGTCGTCGGGTATGGACACGCCGTACCGGCCCTCGAGGCGCGCCGCGGTCTCCATCAGGGCGAGCGAGTCGTACCCGATGGTCTCGAAGCGGAGGTCGAGGAAGTCGCCGGACAGGTCCGTCCCGTCCGTCTCACCGGCGCACTCCACGAGGACGCGGCGCAGATCGTCGGGGGTCAGCAGGGTTGCCATGGCTGTCTCCAGTTCTCGGTGTCGTTACGGGGTCGGTGCGAAACGGCGCAGGACTGCCGCCGAGTTGAAGCCCCAGCGGCCCCTGGCCAGGACCAGTGCGGTGCGCGGGGCCGTGCCGCGGGGTTCGCCGAGCACCAGGTCGATGCCGTACTCCCGGGGTACGGACGTCACGCCCGCGGTCGGCGCGATCACCCCGTCGCGCAGGGACATCAGGGCGGTGACCACGTCGAGCGGGCCGCCGCCGGAGTAGAGGCGGCCCGTCGTCGTCTTCGGGACGGTGACGGGCACCCCTTCGCGGCCGAACACCCGGCCGATCGCCCGGGCCTCGGCGGCATCCAGTTCGGGTACGCCCGCGCCGTCGGCGAACACGACGTCGATGTCCTCGGGACCGGTCCCGGCGTCGTCCAGCGCCAGCCGGATCGCGCGTTCCAGGCCCAGGGGCCGGCCGGATCCGGGGGCGGGGTCGAAGGTCGAGGCGCAGCCGGCGAGTTCGCCGTACGCGTCGTGCCGGCCGCGGGCCTCGGCCGCGGTGCTGTCCTCCAGGACGAGGATGGCGCCGCCCTCGCCCGGCACGTAGCCGGCCGCCCGCTCGTCGAAGGGCAGATACGCCCGGTCCGGGTCGGTGGCCGTGCTGATCCGGCCACTGGCGATCTGCGCGACCCAGCCCCAGGGGTCGAGTGCCGAGTCCACCCCGCCGGAGACCACCAGCGGCGTGCCGCGGCGGATCGTACGGCGGGCGTGGCCCAGGGCGTCCAGGCCCCCGGCCTGCTCGGCGACCAGGGCACTGCTCGGACCGCGCATACCGTGCCGGATGGAGATCTGGCCGGTGTTGACCGCGTAGAACCAGGCGAAGGACTCGTACACGCTGACCGACTTGGGGCCCTCGGACCACAGCTTGCGGAACTCCCGGTGCGTGAAGTCGAATCCACCGCAGGCGTTGGCGGTCACCACGCCCATGTCGTAGTCGGTCAGCGACTCCGGGTCGGCCTTCGCGTCCTTGAGGGCCCAGTCCGCGGCGGTCAACGCGAGCCGGGTGGAGGGGTCCGTCTGCGGCAGCAACCGGCCCGGGATGTGGTCCGGCGCGTGGAAGTCGTCGATCTGGCCGGCGAGGGTCGCCGCGTACCGGCTCACGTCGAAGCGGGTGACCGGGCCGAGGCCGTGGCGGCCGGCCAGCACCGCCGACCAGTACGGCGCCAGGCCGAGGCCGTTGGGTGCGACGACGCCGACTCCGGTGATGAGGACGCTCATGCGACCGCCCCCGCGGTCTCGGCGTCGCGCAGCACCATCGCGCTCTGGAAGCCGCCGAAGCCGCTGCCCACGGTGAGTACGGACCGCAGCTTGCGCTCCCTGGCCTCGAGCGGGACGTAGTCGAGATCGCACTCGGGGTCGCTGGTGTGCAGGTTCGCGGTCGGGGGCACCACGCCGTGTTCGAGGGCGAGCACGCAGGCCGCGATCTCCAGCGACCCGATGGCCCCCAGCGAGTGGCCGACCATCGACTTGATCGAGCTGACCGGAGTGCGCCGGGCGTGATCACCGAGGGCGCGCTTGTACGCCGCTGTCTCGTGGCGGTCGTTCTGCCGGGTGCCGGAGCCGTGGGCGTTGATGTAGTCGATGTCCGTCGCGTTGGCGCGCGACTCGCCGAGGGCGACCCGGATGGTCTCGGCCATCTCGCGGCCGTCGGCCTTCAGGCCCGTCATGTGGTACGCGTTGCAGCGCGTCGCGTACCCCGAGATCTCGGCGTGGATGCGGGCACCGCGGGCCAGCGCGCTGTCGTAGTCCTCCAGGACGAACATCGCGGCCCCCTCGGCCAGCACGAAGCCGTCGCGCGTACCGTCGAACGGCCGCGAGGCGTGCTCCGGGTCGTCGTTGCGTGCCGTCGTGGCGCGGATCGCGTCGAAGCAGGCGACGACGATCGGGGTGATCGGGGTGTCGGCGGCTCCCGCGAACATCACGTCGGCGCTGCCCTCCTCGATCGCCCGGACCGCGTTGCCGACGGAGTCCAGGCCCGAGGTGCAGCCGGTGGAGACCATCGCGACCGGGCCCTCGGCGCCGACCGCCCAGGCGACCTCGGCCGGCATGACGCTGGGCACCAGGTAGTCGAACATGTGCCGGGACAGCCAGGCCGCGTCGACCTCCCAGTCGCGGCCGGAGTCCGACAGCAGCAGATACTCGCGCTCCAGGCTGGTCGCCGCCGCCACCGCGCTGCCGAGGCTGACCCCGACCCGGGTGGGGTCGAGGGTGTCCGGGTCGAGCCCGCTGGCGGCGAGCGCCTCCCGGGCACAGGCCACGGCGAACTGCGAGGCCCGGTCCATCCGGTTGAGCTCCCGCGGGCCGAAGCCCTCGGCGACCGGGTCGAAATCGGCTTCCGCGGCGACCTGTGAACGGTAGGGCGAGGGGTCGAAGAACGAGATCCGGCGCGTCGCCGTCCGCCCCGAGGTGAGCAGTTCCCAGAACTGCCGGGTGCCGTTCCCGCCGGGGGCGCGGACGCCGACGCCCGTGATGACGACTCTGCGCTTCAATCCGAACAGCTCCTTCGATGCGTTCGTCCGGTGGTCGTCGTCATCGTCGGCCCGGTGGCTCGAAGCAGGCTCGAAGGCCGATACGGGACCCCTCGATGCCGGATCCACCGGCGCCGCGTCCAGCGGCACCCCACCTCCCTTCGACCGCCGCTCGAGCCGGGCGCCCAAAGCTGAGCGGGTGAGGGACCACGAGGCAGGGAGGGGAACACATGGCCACGCAGGACTCCGAAGTCGCACTGGTGACGGGTGCGACCAGCGGAATCGGGCTGGAGATCGCCCGCAGGCTCGGTAAGGAGGGGTTGCGTGTCTTCGTCTGCGCGCGCGGCGAAGAAGGACTGCGGACGACGCTGAAGGAGTTGCGGGAGGCGGGCGTGGAGGCGGACGGGCGGACCTGCGACGTCCGCTCGGTCCCGGAGATCGAGGCTCTCGTGGCAGCGGTGGTCGAGCGTTACGGTCCGGTCGACGTGCTGGTGAACAACGCGGGCCGGCCCGGCGGCGGCGCCACGGCCGAACTCGCCGACGAACTCTGGCTCGATGTCGTGGAGACCAACCTCACCGGCGTGTTCCGGGTGACCAAACAGGTCCTCAAGGCGGGCGGCATGCTCGAACGGGGGACGGGCCGGATCGTCAACATCGCCTCGACCGGCGGAAAGCAGGGTGTGGTGCACGCCGCGCCCTACTCCGCTTCGAAGCACGGCGTGGTCGGTTTCACCAAGGCGCTCGGTCTCGAACTGGCGAGGACCGGCATCACGGTGAACGCCGTCTGCCCCGGATTCGTCGAGACGCCGATGGCCGCCTCCGTGCGCGAGCACTACTCGGACATCTGGGAGGTGTCGACCGAGGAGGCCTTCGACCGGATCACCGCGCGCGTGCCGATCGGCCGGTACGTGCAGCCGTCCGAGGTGGCGGAGATGGTCGCGTACCTGATCGGGCCCGGTGCGGCCGCGGTCACCGCGCAGGCACTGAACGTCTGCGGCGGGCTGGGGAACTACTGACGTCGGCCGGCCCGGGAACGCGGTGGAGCCCCTCGCAGGCTGCGAGGGGCTCCAC
>NZ_JBHWKU010000016.1:0-190808 GCF_042730645.1 Streptomyces sp. NPDC059906 | reverse complement strand
CGGCTGGCCGAGCAGTCCGGGCGGGAGTTGAGGTCCTCGCCGTTGAGGTAGGGGAAGAGGACGTCCTTGTTGCGGGGGTCGCGCTGGATGAGGTCCTCTGCCTGTTCGGGGGCGAGGATGAACCCCTTCCCCAACACGTATGAGCCGATGAACGCTGGTGATCTCTGAAGGGCCGCACCGTCAGGCTCGTTTGGCGCCCATCCGGATACCAGACGATTGCCGGTTGCCAAGAGCGCAGGTCAGGACGATTTAGGGGCGGATCTCGCCAAACTCATCGCGTCACGGTAAGTGCTCCACGACCAGGCACATGACGTTCCCCATGACACTCGACAAGTTCACTGAGGCTCAGCGAGCGGACGGCTACTCGACCAACACCATCGGCGCCCGAGTACGTTGCATCAGGGCCATAGCCCGCTCTGCCGGCGTAACCGCAGGCCAGCTCAAGGTCGATCATGTCATCGCGTACTTCGCCGCACGCCCCTTACGCCCATGGTCGCGCAGAACCTACCTGAACCATCTCCAGGCGTTTGGAAAGTGGCTGGGAGTGGACCTCGTACAGGGCATACGCAAGCCCGCAGCACCACGGTCAACACCTCATCCACTGGCAGAAGATGAACTCAAGCGGCTCACTTCAGTCACACGTGGAGCGCACAAGACCTGGGTCCTGCTAGGTGCCTTCTGCGGACTCCGCGCGCACGAAACGGCCAAACTTGCCAGGGAGGACCTATCCACTCTCGATGACGGCACAGCGATACTCCGCGTTACAGGCAAGGGCGGACGCACGGATACCATCCCTGTGCCACCGGTCGTCATGAAGGCACTGGACCTCACAGGAAGCGGCAGATTCTGGGAAGGAACGCGTGCCGAATCCGTCTCACGAACTGTCGCCGGGATCGCTGCAAAGATCGGCATCCGCATGCGCTACCACCAGCTGAGACACCGATACGGAACGATGGTCTACCGCTCTTCCGGCAGAGACCTGCTCATGACGCAACGCCTGATGCGCCACGCGTCTCCAGCGACCACAGCTGGGTACGCGGCCGTCGCGGACGACCGTGTTCACGTGGTTGTGCTTGATCTTCCAGGAGCTGACCCGGGCGCATCACGGCCAAAGCGGCGGAGCGCGAGCCTGCACCAATGCCTGTCGTGCCGCCAGGAAGCCCGAGCCTGAAGTGGTGTCCCACCGTGGGGCCTGCGGTAGCTCGGTGGGTCCGCGAAGCCAGCTGGGCCCTTGAGGCGGATTTGAGTCGTTCCCGGACTGGCACGGCCCTGTGCGGTTCACCGCCACCCCACCAATGTCAGTGGGTCCCCCTATCGTTGTTCGCGGGTGTCGGTCCGCACCCAGGGAGGGATACGCGCATGCCGTCGTCACCACAGAACGCCCCCGTTCCGGAGCCGGGCGTTCCCCACCCTGTGGACGAGGTCCCGCAGACCTTCCAGTCCGGGACTTCGTACGACGTCCGGGAGGAGCTCGGCAAGCTGATTTCACGGGATCTGCTGGGGCCGTGGGGCGACGAGACCGAGGCGCTGGCGCCGCATAGCGCGGGGCCCCGTGACCGGTACCTCGTCGGGCTTCTCGGGCCCCGGCCCGCGCCGACCGACGCTCCCGTGAAGGCCGCGGCGGGGCAAGCGGAGACCGAGGTCAGCGCTGAGGGGGACGGGCGGGACCCGGAGCTCGCAGAGCGGCTCACCCCGCAGGCCGCCGGACGGCTGTGGGCGTCGTCCATGGGGCTGAGCTTCCTGGTGCCGGCTGATGTGGGCATGCTCAGTGTCGTCGCCTCTTGGGGCCGGTACCGGCAGAGCGACAGCAAGACCGACGACGGCAAACCGGTGCGAGCGTGGTCGCGGGAGCCCGTCCGGTACGAGGTGGACATTCCCGTCGACTCGCCGGGCACCGTCCACAAGGTTCTGGAAGGCGTCGACGACAGCGACCCCGACCTTCCCTGCATCCGACTGAGCGTCCACGTACGGGAGCGCCCCGGCACCGTCGACGGCGCGGACAACCTGCGTTTCGTCGACGTATCGCTGATCAATGCGCTGGAGGAGTCCCGCGAACTGCGGGACGGGCAGTGGCTGTTCCAGACGAAGTTGGAAGTCACCTCCTTCGACGGGCAGTCCAGCGTCTTCCTGCCGATCGACGACCCGTTGTCCGACGAGCCCGGCCACATCGTGGAGAACCCCGAGGAACAGCATCTGCGGCTGCTGTACCGGCAGGAGTTGAAACACGCACACGGGCGGAACGTCGCCGTGCACGCGAGTGTTCTGCCGAAGGGGCGGCGCGCGGTCAGGTTGGAGACGACCTGGCTGCCGGTGAAGGACGTGCCGGCCACGGTTGCGCCGAACACGGCTCGGCAGCCGCTGCTCGCCGGTCTTGAGGTGGGCATGGACAAGCTCGCCGAACTGGCCGTCTGGGAGCGGCGCGACGAGCTGTTGAAGGCCCTGCAGCCGCTGGCCGACGGCTACGACGGCTGGTTGCAACAGCAGGCCGCCAAGGCGGAGTCGCTGTCGGGCGAACTGCGGACCGCCGCGCTGCGGGCGGTCGACGAGGCCCGCGACGCGTGCGGCCGGATCGCCCTCGGCATCGAGTTGCTGCACACCGACCGCGACGCGCTATGGGCGTTCCGTTTCGCCAACCGGGCCATGGCCATGCAGCGTCGGGCCACGGCGACGGCCGCGCTGCGAGCCGAGGGCGGCGAGAAGCCGCCCACGTACGCGGCGGCCTACGCCGAAGTCGATGCACGCGGTCCCTTGGCCGCGAGCTGGTACCCCTTTCAGCTGGCGTTCGTGCTGCTCAACCTGTGCTCCCTCACTAACCCCGCACACAAGGAGCGCCGGGCGGACAGCACCGCCACGGTCGACCTCCTGTTCTTCCCGACCGGTGGCGGTAAGACGGAGGCGTATCTCGGTCTCACGGCCTACACGTTCGCCATCCGGCGGCTGCAGAAGGTTGTCGGGGAGGGCGAGGACGCCCGCGAGGGGCGGGACGGTGTCGCCGTACTGATGCGGTACACCCTGCGGCTGTTGACGGCTCAGCAGTTCCAGCGGGCGTCTGCCCTGGTGTGTGCGACAGAAGTACTCCGCAGGGAGGACGAGGACGTCTGGGGCCGCAGGCCGTTCCGTATCGGGCTGTGGGTTGGTTCCGGTGTCTCGCCGAACTGGTACGGGGACGCAGCGCAACAGATTGCCGAGGCCAACGAGTCCGCCTCGGGGCGACACGCCAACGTCTTGCAGGTGCTGTCCTGCCCGTGGTGCGGCGAGGAGCTGCGCGCGTGGCGGGACGTGGCACCGGACGACGTACGGCGGCGCGTCATCGTGTACTGCCCGCGCGGGGAAGACGCGGAACCCTGCCCGTTCTCCCGGATGCGTGCGCGGGGCGAGGGGCTGCCGATCCTCACGGTCGACGAGGAGATCTACAGGCTGGTGCCGAGCCTGCTGATCGCGACTGTGGACAAGCTCGCCCAGCTGCCGTGGCGCGGCTATGCGGGCATGTTGTTCGGGCGCGTGAGTGCCTACTGCGATCGGCATGGCTACCGCCACGACGACCTCGACGAGGAGATCGGCTGCGGGTCCCGGCATAACGCCAAGGACCGGCACAAGGCCGTGACCAGCCGGCCGATGCTGCGGCGGCTGCGGCCCCCGGATCTCATCATCCAGGACGAGCTGCACCTGATCTCCGGGGCGTTGGGCACCACAGTGGGGCTGTTCGAGTCGGCCGTCGACCAGCTGTGCACCTGGAGGGCGAAGGACGCACACGGGCAGCTCCGGGACACCGGGCCGAAGATCGTCGCGTCGACAGCCACCACCCGCAACGCCCGTGCGCAGGTGCTGGGCGTGTTCGCCCGGGACCTGGCGATCTTCCCGCCGCAGGTGGTCGACGTGAGCGACACCTTCTTTTCCCAACAGGTCGACGTCACCCGTGACAACCCCGGGCGGCGTTACTACGGCGTCTGCGCGCACGGGGTGCGTATGAAGGCCGCCGAGATTCGTGTCGCAGAGATCCTCCTGCTCGCCGGGCAGCACATGTTCGACCTCTACGGCGCTCCCGCAGATCCGTACATGACGGTGGTCGGGTACTTCAACGCGACCAAGGAACTCGCCGGTATGCGGCGGGTCCTGGACGACGACGTGCCGAGCCGGCTGCGTGCCAACGGACGCCGCCGGGGCATCGCCAACCGGCTGCTGCGCGACACCGACATGCTCAACCTCCAGGAGCTGACCTCCCGTATCTCGTCGGCGGAGATCAGCGCCACCCTCAAGCGGCTGGAGATCGGGTTCAACCCGGAGCACGACACGTCGGTGCGCAAGAAGGCGATTGTCGACGAGCTCCGGGATGCCGGGAGGGCCCGTGAGCCACGCGTCCTGCCTGCCCCGCTGCACCGCAGGCCGGTCGACCACGTGCTGGCCACGTCGATGCTCCAGGTGGGCGTGGACGTCTCCCGCTTCGGCCTGATGGTCGTCACCGGACAGCCGAAGAACACCGCCGAATACATTCAGGCGTCCTCCCGTGTCGGACGTCAGGCCAAGCGGCCGGGCATCGTGATCACGCTCTACAACTGGGCACGGCCCCGGGATCTCGCCCACTTCGAGGACTTCGAGCACTACCACGCGACGTTCTACCGGCAGGTCGAAGCGCTGTCGGTGACCCCGTTCACGCGGCGGGCGCTCGACCGGGGCACCACCGCCACGTATGTCTCCGCCGTGCGGCAGGCGTGCGACGAGTTCTCCGACAACGTGGACGCGGAGGGGGTGGACCTCGACGACCCTCGGGTGCAGGACGTCGAGCGGCGGCTGCTTGCCCGCGCGGAGGCCGTGGACGGGGACCGGGCGCGCGGCTACCTCGCCGAGCGCATAGACGCCCTGCGTGACGCCTGGACGGCCAAGAAGGGAGAGCAGGGCAGGCTCGGCTACCGGGGCCAGACCCGGCAGAAGCAGACGGTGCTGGGCCTGCTGCGCAACGCGGACGGCAGCGGATGGGACGTGCTCACCGTCCCGCAGTCGATGCGCGAGACGGAGAACGAGATCAACATGCTGCTCTCCGCCGACACCGTGCTGTCGGCGCCGGCAGGCAACGCCTGGGAGTTCGGACCACCCGCCGAAAACGGCGATGGCCGGGATACGGCGAGTGGCGACGAACTCGGCGAGGTGCCGGATCCGGACGGGAACGGCGACGACAAAGGCACGGTCAGGGGGCGGCGGTCATGAGCAGCGGCGGATACTTCAGGCGGGTGGGAGCGGTACGGCCAAGCCACCTCATGTTCACCGGCGGCGTCGGCGCCCTCGTCGACCTGCCCAACTTCTCCGTCATGGTCAAGGGCCTCGACCACTGGAGTTACGCCGGTGTGCCCGATCCGGTAATCGAGGAGCCCCGGCTCCGCGGGGCCGTCAACCGGGCCCTGCGACGCTACGGTCCGAACCAGGTGGGCGAACTGCGAGCCGCCCCGTGGATCCCAGGCACCGACACAGACCCGAAGGGGAACGCGGCACGGATCGGCGTGCCCGTGACCCCTTTCCCGCAGTGGCTGCGCTGTACGGCGTGCAATGAGCTGGCCTCCCTGGGTTCGGGCAAGTGGGGGTTCGAGAACAACAACGCCCGCCGCCCTGACGAGGCGCGGTTCTACCACGAGAACTGCTACCGGAAGAAGAAGGGCCGCAAGCCCCTCGCCGTGGCCGCCCGCTTCGCGCTCGCCTGCACCAAGGGCCACCTCGACGAGTTCCCGTACACGGAGTTCGTGCACGAGGGTCGCGCCTGCCCCGACACGACGTACCCGACGCTGCGGATGCGCGACAACGGTGGCAACCTCGCGGCCAACGTCTCCCTCGAATGCCTCGTGTGCAAGAAGGCCAAACGGAACATCCGGGACGCGATGGGTGACAAGGGCCGCGCGAACCTGCCCCGCTGCCGTGGCCGGCACCCGCAGTGGGACGGCGTCTACGACACCTGCGACGAGACGCCGTATCTGCTGGTCGTGGGTGCGTCCAACCAATGGTTCCCCGTGACGCTCAGCGCACTGGCACTGCCCGATACCGGGACCGACTCACTGCGCAAGCTCGTCGAGGAACGCTGGCTGGACCTAGAGGACTTCGAGGACGAGGCGGAGATCGCCATGTTCGCCAAGAAGTCGAAGCACCACCGCTACCTTCGCGACTACGAGCCCGCACAGGTCTGGCAGGCCATCTCCGCCTACCGCGCGGCCCTGTCGGGAGATGCGGGCGAGACCGAGCAGCCGCCGGGCCCTCCGGACCTGCTGACCCCCGAGTGGCAGGTGCTGTCCGCGGCGAAGACCGCCGACCCGACCGAGGACTTCGCGCTCGTGGACGCCTCGCTCAGTGGGCCGCTGTCCACCGTCTTCTCCCAGGTGCGGCAGGTGGAGCGGCTACGCGAGGTGCGGGCCCTCATCGGTTTCACTCGGCTGGACGCCCCCGATCCCGAGGACCCCGGCCTGGTCACCCGCGTCGACCTGGGGCGGCGCGAACGCGACTGGGTGCCGGCCAGCGAGGTGCGTGGCGAGGGGCTGTTTCTGAGGGTGGACGATCACCTGATCGAGCAGTGGGAGCAGCGGGTCGCGTCGAGCGACGCCCTCGCCGCACATGCCGCGGCTTTCGGCCGGTTCCGTGAGCACCGCAGGTCGGAACGGGTCCAGGACGGCTCCGACCTGATGCAAGGCTGGCCGGGCAGTCGTTACATCGCCCTTCACACGCTCTCCCATCTGCTCATCCGCACCATCGCGATGGAGTGCGGCTACAACTCGGCGAGTCTGGCCGAGCGGATCTATAGCGGCGACGCCGAGGAACGGCGGACCGGCATCCTCATCTACACGGCCGTCCCGGACTCGGAGGGCACGCTTGGCGGGCTGGTCTCCCTCGCCGATCAGGATCCGAGCACTGAGGAGAACCGGCTGGCCAGGATCGTACGGACGGCGCTGTACAAGGCAGGGCGGTGCTCCTCGGACCCGCTGTGCGGCGAGCGTCTTCCCAAGGCGCCGGAGGACTTCCTGCACGGTGCCGCTTGCCACTCCTGTCTGTTCGTGTCTGAGACGACGTGCGAGCGCGGCAACCGGTTCCTGGACCGGCGGTTCATCACCCACCTGGCAGGCGACCCGAAAACGCTGGCCCTCATCCCGGACTTCGGGTGAGCGGATCGACCCGGTGAGCCGCAGACGATTCGAGGCGGCGGCAGCGACGGCCGCCGCCTCGCTCGGGCCCACACGGACCAAGGCGCTGGCCACGCTCCTCTCCCAGGGCCGCTCGCCCGCGTACATCCTCGGCAGGCTCCAGACGCCGGCCGCGCTGGAAGCCGTATCGGCGTTGCTGGCGTCGATGACGGAGGACAGCGTTCCCTCGGCGGAGGCGGCGGCGTATCTGCGGGGTTACGCGGCGGCCTGGACCCGGCGGCGCGAGGACACCGAGGCCCGTGCGGTGTGGAGCGGCCCTTCCACGCCTGGGACACCCGGCCGCGCCACCGCCCAGGTGCTGACGGAGGTGGTCGGCGCCGCGGAACACCGGCTCGTCGCCGTGACCTACTCGGCCCGCTCGTACGCACCGCTGACCGCAGCGCTGTCCGAGGCCGTGGCCCGAGGCGTCACGGTGGACATCGTCGTGGAGACGCTGAAAGGCGCGGGCGGGCTGCTCTCCGGGAGCGAACCGGCCGACGCTTTCTCCCGTATACCGGGCTTGCGGCTCTGGCACTGGCCGACGGGCCAACGCCCCACCCCCGGCAGCCGGTTGCATGCGAAATTGGCGGTGGCCGACGACCGGATCCTCTTCCTCTCCAGCGCCAACCTCACGGCGGCCGGCGCCGAGCGCAACATCGAGGCGGGCGTCCTGCTGAATGGCGGTCCTATGCCGGGGCGAATGGCGGACCACATACGGGAGTTGCAGCGTCGGGGGGTTCTCGCGCGGTGGCCAGGAGCTTCATGAGGTACCGCCACCGTCGAATGATCGCCATTCACATGACCGATTGACAGCCACTGTGCCCGGACAGCCGGAAACTGATCAACAATTGAGCCTCCAAGTTTCGCGAAATGCAGGAGGTCGTTGATGGTCGCCGTCGCTCTAGTACACAGCACCGCGCTGATGACGGAGCGGCTCCCTGAGAAACCTCCGGCATGGCTGACCCGGGGTGAGCGGACCTTCGCATACCCGTACAAGGACTGGAGGAAGCCGCGTGTGTGGTGTCTCGCCTTCTTCACGGACCGTCACGCCCGCTATGAGCAGCGCAGGGTCATCGGGGTGGGCGGCGTCTTCCCGGGCAGGCGGTCGGGTACATACGAACGTGCTTTGCTCGCCCGTGACTTCACCGCACTCCAGGTTCCGCTGCCGCTCGTCGACCTTGAGGGCGCTATGGGGGCCAGCCGCCGGTTCCTCAAGGACGACGGTCGTTTGTCTCCCGCGGCTGGCGACAACCTGCTCGCCGCCATCCGGCATCTGCGGCCGGAACTGAACGAGACGCTGGATGGCCTGGAGAACAGCCTGGGGGCCAATCCTCCGACAGGTCGGGAGGGAGAACAGCGGAGCTTTGAGAAGGACGCGGTGGGCACCGTCATGGAGACATTCGGCGCGGACCGCGATCAGCTCGAAGCGTGGCAGCAGCCGCTCGGCGGCGACGATCCCCGCTCCCGGTCCGTTCCCTTCATCGAGGGGATGCCTGCCCTCCGGCAGATCGAGGACCAGCAGATCGTCCACGACTACCTGCGCTTCCCCGGCATGGAGGGCGAGGACGCCGTGCAGGTCGGCTGGCGGATCTACCGCCGCAGCTCCGAATCCCGCCATCGGCTGTTTGTGTACAACGCCAACCGCACGAACGCGGAGACGGTCATGGGCGTCGACATGATCTACGTGAACGAGCACGCCCGCAGCGTTGCCATGGTCCAGTACAAGCGGATGCGTCAGCGCGGGCCTGGCTGGGTGTACTGGCACGACGTCACCGGCGAGCGGGAGTTGAAGCGGATGGAGTCCGTCGACGACGAGTGTAAGGCAGAGGAAGAGGGGGCTCGCACCAGCCAGGAGAGGCCGACGACGCTGGGGGATCCACGCCTGGTTCCCACGCCTAGCATGGTCAAACTGTGCCGAACCACTCCCTTCATGATGAACTCCGCAGCCCTCATACCGGGCATGTACCTGACGAGGGAGCACTTCCAGGAACTGCTCCAACGCCCGGAGGCCGACGGGCCGTCCGGCGGGACACGCATCGTCGAGGAGTCGGTTCCCCGGTACCTCAACAACACCACCTTCACCACGCTGCTTAGGGACGGATGGATCGGCACGCGCGGCGCAGGCTGGGACTACGTCATCGGCCTGATTCGGGAGAGCCTATCCGCCAGCGGGCCGGGCTCCGTCGTCGTGGGGATGCACCGGAGCGAGCTTCCGCCCGGCAACCGCCGAGTCAACTGATCCGTGCCGCAGGCGGACGGAGATCGAGGCGTTCCGCCTGCCTTGGCCACGTACGGACCGGTCTCGTGAATTGATCTGGTCAGTAAGGTGATCGTAGTTTCCTGGACGGGCGCGGATGGCGACTCTAGGGATGCACCGGGACTTCCTGCTGGAGTTTGCGGCGTTGGAGAAGCCAGTCCAGAAGATGCTGCCCGGCTACGCGAGAGCCTCACGCATCGTCTCGACCAGGAAGGACGCACGCACATCGTCGATGCCCCCGACGATGTCGTTCATCGCATACCCGAAGGCGACACAGTGCTCCGGATCGGCGAAGGCGAGCGACCCTCCTCGCCCCGTGTGGCCGAATGAGCTTGACCCCAGCATCGGATTGCTCTCGGTGGGCAGCATGTACCCGGCGCTGAAGCGGCTGGGGACCAGCATGACCTGATCTTTCCCGTCGGCCTGCTCCTCGGTCGCCGACGCCAGGACGGCCGAGGAGAGCAGGCGCACGCCGCCCACCTCACCGATCAACGCGGCGTACATGCGGGCCAGCGCGCGGGCCGTACCTATGTGGTTGGAGGCCGGGAGCTCCGCGGCCTGTACCTCCGGTGAGTCGAAGTCGTTCGCGGCTGGGTCGGTGACCGCGTATGCCCGGTTGCTGATGAGTTCGGGTTCCGCGAGGCGGCGACCTGTTCGCAGAGTTCTTCGGGGACCGACTCGGCGGGCAAGGTGGTGAGGTCGACGTCTGACCGCTGGTACGCCATGCCGTTGACTCGACCGCGTTCGCCGGCGGGCAGGTCGATGAAGAAGTCCAAGCCCAGTGGAGCCGCGATCTCGTCGGCGAAGAAGCGTCCCTGCGAGCGACCGGACACTCTTCGGATCACCTTGCCGACCAGCCAGCCCCAGGTTCGGCCCGTGGTAGCGGTGTGCCGTACCCGGAGTCCAAAGGAAGCGTTGAGCGGCCAGTGCCTCCGCCATCGGGTGCCAGGTCAGCGCCTCATTCAACGGCACCGGGTGATCCAGCGCGACAAGGACAGCCTAGTGGGACAGGAGCCAGCGCACGGGAATATCCGCCTTGCCGTACGCGGCGAACTCCGGCCAGTACTTCGCGACGGGTGCCTCCAGGTCGAGCGCTCCGCGCTCGGCCAGCATGTGAACGGCGGTAGCAGTCGCTCCTTTGGAGGCCGAATGGACCAGTTGCAGCGTGTCCCGGGTCCAGGGACGGCCGGTTACGGCGTCGGCCCACGCTTCCTCACAAGTCCACCGTCGGGTGGCCGTTTCTGTACACGCACACCACCGAGCCGAGGTCGCCGTGCCGGGTGCAGTTCTCCGCGAACGCCACCCATCCGACTCAAATTTGGGCGGTACGGCGCCGCTGATCGTGGTCGTGCTGGCCATCTTGGCAGCGTTGTGCTGCCCTTTCTCCGGCCTCGGAGATGCGCGCACGCCCACTTGCGGCAAGTTGCGAAGGGCGGCGGGCGGCGTCGGCGGCGCGGGTGCTCCGCAGAGCACCGATGCAGAAGCCCTGCCCTGCAGAGAGCGGGTCGGCGTAGACCACTATCACGTCCGTGTGGACCCGTTCGTCGATGGGCGTTGCGGCCCAGCAGGGAATGGGAGACGAGCCTGACGGGCATGAAGCCGCCAATGGACGAGGTAACGCTGGATTGGGCAGGGCGCATCGCGGAAGCGGAGCTCCGTGAGTTGCTGCCTCGACGATGGCTTCACAGCCGGGGAGTAGCTGGCAGAGCGGAGGAACTAGGGCGGCTCCTGCGTATGGACGCTGAACTGCTGACCGCGGCCGCCATCTTGCACGATGTGGGTTACGCGCCTCGCTTGGCCATCACAGGGTTTCATCCGCTCGACGGAGCACGCTTTCTTCGGGACGAACACGGGGCCGGTGAGCAGCTGACCCGCCTGGTGGCGAACCATTCGTTCGCGCTGCTGGAGGCGGAGGAACGCGGGTTGAGAGAAGCACTGGCTACGGAGTTTCCTTTGTCGGACGATCCGCTGCTTGTGGACGCTCTTGTCTACTGCGACATGACGACAACGCCCGACGGCGGCCGGACGACCGCGCGGGGCCGGGTCACGGAGATCGTCGGTCGCTACGGCGCGGACAGCGTGGTCGGTCGGTTCATCCGGCGGGCGGCGCCGGAGATCTTCTCCTCTGTCGAGAGGATCGAGGCCGTTCTGGCGGCTCAGCCGAGGTAGGGATAGGTGCCGGCGAGGTAGTCGCCGATCTGCTGGCGCATGCTCGGGTGGATGTCGTACTGGTCCAGGTCGGCGGGTTGGACGAAGCGGACTCCGTCGGCCTCGTCGTTGATGGTGGGCTCACCGCCGACAGGGCGGCCGATGTAGGTGTTCTCGTACTGCTGGCGGATCTCGCCGTCGGTGTAGGCGACGATGTGGTTCGGGTTGGTGTAGACGCCGAGGAAGCCGGTGATCTCCGCGATGATGCCGGTCTCCTCCAGGCACTCGCGGACCGCGCACTGGGCCGCGGTCTCGCCGATGTCCTGGGCTCCGCCGGGGAGTGCCCACTGTCCGGTGTCGCGGCGGCGCTGGAGGAGGATGGCGCCCGTCTCGTCGGCGACGAGCAGGTTGCTGGCCGGGATGAGGGTGTTCGCTTTCGGCGCGGCCGGGTCGTTGTAGTACTCAGTCCTGCCCATGGTCGGCGGTCCTCTCCTGGTCGGGTGCCCATGGCCGTGCGGCGGCCCAGACGGCGTCGAAGCTCTGAGCGTAGTTGTCGAACCAGCCCATGCCGTCGGCTCTCTTGAGGTGGAGGAGGGGGTTGGCGCTGGCCGGCTGCCCCCAGACGTGGGGATTGACGAGAAGGTCGTCGTCATAGCGGAACATGGACGTGTAGAGCGTGGTGTCGTGCAGACGCACCGCACACCCGGCCTCGCCCGACAGGGGGCGGTAGTACGTCAGCGAGGCGCGGATCTTGGCGGCGAGTGTGTCGCCGATGCCCTCTTCGCGGCCCCGGACGGCGACCGCCTGTCCATCGGGGTCACCGAAGCAGAGGCGAACCCGGACGCCCTCTGCGGCGCGTTCGGAGAGCATCTTGGCGACGTGGGGGTTGGACTGGGCGAAGAAGGTGCCGGAGAAGACGAGGACGCTGATCTCCTGCCGTGCCTCCCGCAGCAGCGAGAGCCACACGTCCCGCGGCACGCTGGCTCGGTTCTGGTAGGTGCCGACCAGTTCGGTGCCTAATCCGTCGAGGGGTCGACCGGGCCGCTTGGAGGGCGTCGGCCAGAGGAAGGTCTCCTCCACGCGCAGGTGACCGGCGACGCGGAAGCGATGCCGCGCGTGGGGCACCCGTCCGCCCAGCCACCGGCTGACCGTCTTGGGGTCGACCTCGCAGATCTCCGCGAGCGCGTCGGGTGAGACCCCACGTTGGGCGAGCACGGTATGCAATCGGTCGTTCACAGAAACCATGCAAGCGGTGCAACGCGTGATCGCGCAAGGACGTTGTGGGACGTTGTCGCGGAATCACAGCGTCGCCGACCGCTGCTTACGCTGGCGGCATGGAGCTCATCGTCCTGTGGGACATCGACCACACCCTCATCGAGAACGCGGGGGTGAGCAAGGAGATCTACGCCGCCGCCTTCTCGGCTCTGGCGGGGCGCGAGCCGACGGGGCCAGCACGCACCGAGGGCCGTACGGACCGACTGATCATGCGCGACATGTTCGTTCGGGATGGGCTGCCCGTGCCCGACTGGCCCGGCATCGAGGCGGCCCTCGAACGGGCAGGGAGTGAACGCCGTGACGCGCTGCGATCGCGCGGATGGGCATTGTCAGGAGCCCATGAGGCGCTGGAGGTCGCCTCGGAGCGGAGCGGCTGGGTCTCCTCTGTCCTGACCGGCAACATCGCGGCCAACGCCCGTGTGAAGCTATCCGCGTTCGGCCTCGACTCCTTGCTGGACCTGTCGGTGGGCGCCTACGGAGCGGACGCCGATCTCCGTTCCGATCTGGTCGCGGTCGCCCGCGAGCGCGTGCAGCGGCTTCGTGGCGTCCGGGTCGACACGCCCATCGTCCTGGTCGGGGACACCCCTCGTGATGTGGAGGCTGCCCTGGCCACGGGGTGCGGGATCGTCGCCGTCGCCTCCGGTCTGCACGATCGCGCGGAACTCGCAGCGGCCGGCGCCCCCGAGGTCCTGCCGGACCTGGCAGACGCCAAGCGCCTTCTAAGCGTCCTGGAGTCGCTCGCAGGTGACGGAAAACGTCCCAGGACGTCCTCGGGCCGTCCCTGAACGCGGTGACGAGGTCCCCGGGCAGACAGCCACGATCGGGTTCCCGAAAGGCAGCCAGCCGAAGGAGCCCAAGTGATCAGGGAAGTCACCGGGATCAGGAAGATCCGGATGCTGTACCTGCAGCTGCTCTACCGCTGCAACTTCACGTGCCTGCACTGCTTCCACGGCAAGCGGCTTCAGTACGCGGACGCCTTCACCGCCGACGAAGCCAGTCGCCTCCTCACCCTGATGCGAGACGAGTACGGCACGGAGGAAGTCACCCTGCTCGGCGGGGAGCCCTTCGTTCACCGGGAACTCCCGCAGGTCGCCCGCCACGCCAAGGAGGAACTGGGCCAGCGCGTTGAGATCTGCACCAACGGGTACCGGATCGAGCGACGCCTGACGGAGATCGCGCCGCATCTGGACCTCCTCAGGGTGTCCCTGGAGGGCGTCGGATCGACCAACGACGGCATCCGCAGGCACGGCAGTTACCAGAGTGCCCTCAACGCACTGAGCCTGGCACGGGACCTCGGGGTTCCGACCGGCGCGACCATGACCGTGACCTCACGGAACATCGGTGAGGTACTCCCCCTCGCCGGCATCCTGGCCCGACTCGGGGTCCAGCAACTCAAGCTCCACCACCTGCGGCCCGTAGGCAACGCCGCCGGCCACCCCGAGCTACTGGTCACCGAGCCTGCCGCCTACGGCCGGCTCCGCGAAGAACTCGCGTCGGCCGTCCTGCCCCTGGAAGTAATAGTCGACGAGGACCTCTCCGATAACGGCGCCCCACAGCTCTGCGCCCCGACCGGCGAGCCCCGCGAGATCGACCGCATCGAGGCCGACCCGCGTGGTGCCCTGACCATGTCCTGCAAGGCCGTGGGCAAGGACTCTCACGCCTTCTGGTACGAGAAGAGCGCTGGCCGCATCGTCCACCAGCCCTCGCCCGCGGACGAGCTCACGCTCGCGGTGCCGGACGTGGTGTACGCCCGTGCCTGACCACCCGCGATTCGAGAGCCTGGAAGGCTTACGGGGCACCGGCAAGTCGACCATCGCCCCGATGCTCGCCGCCGCCCGGCAAGCCGTCCTCGTCCCCACCGTGCCCGCCCTGTACCAGCCCCTCAGAGCGGCCGTGGACCAGCGCACCAACGTCGACGCGCGGATGTGCCTCTACCTCTCCGCGCTATTCACCGCGACCGAGGAAATCCAGAGCCACCTCGACGCCGGCGTCCCCGTAGTCGTCGAGAGCTACTTCGCCCGGTGCCTCGCCACCCACCAGGCCATGGGGGCTCGGCTCGGCGTCACGCTGCCGCGCCGGCTCCCGACACCCGTCACGTACTACCTCGTCTGCGGCGACGACGAACGCCGCCGCCGTCTGGCCGCCCGGGACAAGCCAGCGACGCAGTGGGACGCACTGATCGAAACCGTCCCGGACCAGGTGGCCGACGCCTACGCCTCGTTCCCGATGCGTCGCGTCGACACCACGGGGCGCAGCCCCGAAGAGGTCCTCCGTGTGATCACAGAAACCGACAGGCAAGGAGCGAACTCCTATGCAGACCCAGAGCCTGTGGGAGCACACCCTCACGTTCTTCCCCCAGTTCCTCGGCACACTGCGCGAGCGAGTCGCCCCTGACGCCACCGTCGCGGTTATCGGGGCGAGCGACGGCAAGTTCGTCCTGCCGCTCGCCGCCGCCGGCTACCACGTGGTCGCCATCGAACGCGACGCGCTCGCCCTGCACGGAGGCGAGGTACGCCTTCCGGGTGACAGCGAGGCCCACGCGATGGGCCTGATCGACCGGCTGAAGCTCGAAGAACTCCATTCCCGTGTCCACGTGGTTGAGGACGACTTCCTTGAGGGCGAGCCCCTGGGCATGCAGTGCGAGGCAGTCTGGACGAGCTGCTCGTGGCATTACAGTGCCAACCACCACCGCCCGCTCGCCGAGTTCGTCGACCGCATGCAACGCCTGGTCCGCCCGGGCGGTGTGTTCGGTGCGGAGTTCATGATGCCCGTCGAAAGACGCCACCACATGACCGAGCACTACACCTCCCCCGAGCGCCTGCTCCCTCACTTCATCGGTGACTGGGAAGTCCTGCTCACCCTGCGCACGAACGAGTTCACGGAACGGGCCCACGTCGGCCAGCCGAACGACCACACCCACCGCATGGGCCTGCTCATGGCAGCCCGAACGTCCCCCTTCACCGACCACTTCTGAGAGAAGGACACATGAAGCACGAGTACGAGGCGAAGTTCCTGGCCGTCGACGCCACCGGCCTCCAGGCCAAGCTGACCGCCCTCGGAGCCGTCCAGGCGTTCCCGCGCACCCTCCTCACCCGCAAGATCTTCGAGAACGACTCCCTCGACGGAGGGGCCTGGATCCGCCTTCGGGACGAAGGCACCCGGTCGACCCTCACCCTCAAGCAGGTCACCGACGCCACCACGATCGACGGCACCAAGGAGATCGAGACCGAGGTGTCCGACCTGCACGCCATGGCCGACATCCTGCGCCGGGTCGGCCTCACCGAGGTGCGCTACCAGGAGGACTACCGCGAGGAGTGGCGCTTGGGCGAGGTCGCCTTCGACTTCGACACCTGGCCCGACCTCCCCACCTTCCTGGAGATCGAGGGGCCCGACGAGGCATCGGTCCGGCAGGCCGCCGCGCTGCTGAACCTCGACTACTCCGAAGCCCGCTTCGGCAGCGTCGACGAGATCTACAAGAGCGAGGCCGGCCGCGACATCCTCGCCGAGCCCACTCTCCTGTTCTCCGACGCCGAGAAGCAGGAGGACGCTTCCTCGGCTGTCCGCAGCCACTGATCAAGGAAGCGGACAAGCCATGCTCACCGAAGCCGCCTTACGACACAGGGTGATCCCCGGGATCGCCGAGTTCGCACGCGGTGGACTACCCGCACCAGCGGCCACTGACGACGGTAATGAGTGGGTCGACGGGCCCTGCTGGCTCTACTGCGGACAGCGGTGGACTCGCGTCCTGTGGATCGGCCCCGCCCGTGTCGCGGGCGCTCAGGCACCGATGTACGCCTGCGGACCCTGCATCCGAGCGCTCCAGGAGCGGGTCTGGCGGTCCCTCTTCAGCCGGGACGAGCCAACCCGCCGCGCTGGTCCGAGCGATACCGCCTCCCCTGCGTCCGCCTCAGCACGGCGGGCCGGCAGACATCGGGGCCGACGAGGATTCCTCCGCCGCGGTTAAGCCCCCGCTCTGGTCATGGATGTGCCTACCGTCCCCCGCGGTATGAGCCCCGTGACTAGGGCGGGCCTGCGGGGGTACAGCCCGCTTGGAAGGTTCTCAGGATGCCTCGTGGTCAATCGCGGGACTCGTGCGTGAAGACAACCTAGCCCGCGCATGATCGTCACGCGCAGAGGCCGTTACGGTCGGCTCATGACAGCAGGGGAGCGCGTTGTCGTTGTCGGGGCTGGGGTGGCTGGGCTCACCACGGCCGTCGTACTCGCCGAGTCCGGGGCTTCGGTGCACGTGATCGCCGAGCAGGTGCCGGGGACCACGTCGCTGGCGGCCGGGGCGATGTGGGGGCCATACCTGGTCGAGCCGAAGGACAAGGTCGACCAGTGGGGACAGCGGTCGTTGGAGATCTTTCGGGAGCTGGCCCAAGACCCGGCGACGGGCGTCCGACTCACGAGCGGCATCGAGGCGTCCCGCACGGCTGAAGCCGCGCCGGGCTGGGCCACTACTTTGCCGGGTTTCCGACCGTGCGAGCGGGCCGAACTTCCGGCCGGCTTCACAGCGGGCTACCGGTTCACCGTGCCATTGATCGACATGCCCACCTACCTCGACTACCTTCTGCGCCGACTCCGCGATGCCGAGGGTGTGGTCGAACAGCGACGGCTGACCTCGCTCTCGGATGCTGGTCCGGCTACGACGATCGTCAACTGCGCGGGCCTCGGCGCACGCCACCTGGCTCCGGACCCTGACCTCCGGCCCATCCGCGGCCAACACGTCGTCGTCACCAACCCCGGGCTGACCGACTTCTTCTCCGAGGACACCGGCCTCTCCCCAGACCTCCTGTGTATCTACCCTCACGGCGACAATGTCGTCATGGGCGGCACAACGATCGACGGCGAGGACGATCTGGCCCCCGATGCCAAGGCAGCGACGGGCATCCTCGCCTGCTGTGCTGAGGTCGAGCCCCGACTCGCCCAAGCACGCGTCCTGGAACACCGGGTCGGCGCTCGACCGACCCGCGCCACGGTCCGTGTGGAGGAAGAAGCGTGGGAGGGCGGCACTGCGGTGGTGCACAACTACGGGCATGGAGGCGCCGGCGTAACACTGTCCTGGGGATGCGCCGAGGAGACTCGGGCGTTGATCTCCGTCAGGTAATCTGCACGTGAGGAACAGACGCACCACGATGTCGAGGTATGACGTGGCCATTTGATGGCTTGGCACGACACTGCCAGGAACGCGGCGCGCGCTTCGGAGTGCTGTTCATCTACGACGGCGCGTGCGGCCTCGATCGCCTCTGTGGGGGCAACTATCAGCACTGCCCCCACCGCGCGTACGCCGCTTTCTGCGGCTGGACCGCGACGTCTCCGCTCTTGTGTCCCAGTTCGCCGGCGGCAGACAGCAAAGATCCACGAAGGACTGGCCAACGACGCAACGGCATGTGAACCTGGACGACCTTCTTGCAAAGCACCAGGTCAAAGAGGTGATTACCCGTGACTGCGGAGTCCTCGGGTCCCGGATTCTCCACCACCGTCGAGGCCCTGCGGCTGCGTAAGTGGCCGCTCGGCCCGGGTCAGGCCACGCTCGTAATGGATCAGTTCGCCGCTGACGACTTCGACCTCGTCGTGGACGACCGCGCGGACGTACACGTCAACTCGAAGGACGGTCGCTTCTACCTCGGATGGTTCCCCTTCGGGCGTCCTGGCACCGACTGCGAGGGATGGAAGATCGCCGTCACCGGGACGGCCAAGGTACGCGGTTACCAGATGTCCTTCGACACCGAGACACCAGCTGACATCGTTGCCGCCGCCGTCGCTCGCGTCCTGGAGACCTCCCCGCTGGTGTGACCGTCAAGGATCGGGGCGCCGTCGTCGGGCGCCTTGGACGTTCGTCCGCCTGAGACGGCGGCGCAGTTGACCCAGTACTCGTTCAGCTTGCGCACCGCTGGCGGTATCAGAATCACCAAGTCCTTGGAGGCGTACCTGTATCCCGACTTTCCGATCGATCCACCCACTCCGGTCGGCGTCCCGTCCGCGTACTGGGTTGGTCCCCGGCACTTGGCCGGTGATGACGGCCGCTCATACGACGCCATCGCCGACACGCTCGCCGGACTGGGCTGGACGAGCCTGACCCTCGTCCGTGGGCGCCGGCAGCCGGACGAGGCGCCGGACGGCCGCCAGGTCCTGCGCAGTATCGTCTTGCACATCAGCCCCGATTCCCTCAGGTGGGCGCAGTGGGTCTTGCCGGACGAGCCGTTCCACCTGGGCAACCTGCCGATCGCCTGGCAAGTGTCCGCTCGTTCGGGCCTAGCGGGTCCGCTCGCCCAGTGGTCGGCTTACTTCACCCCGGAGGTACCCGGAGAGGTTCTAGGCGCCTTCCTCACTGCGCTTGACGCCCGCGATCAGCCGGCCCTGCCGCTCGGTGGCGCCGAGTTGGTCCTTGACGCGGTTTCGGCACACGGTTGGCTGCGTGACGTAGACCAGCCCGGCACGGGCGCGGTGGATCCGACGTTCGCCTCCCACCTTCGCGTCGGCGAGGTGCCGCCCCTCATCCAGGATGGCGATCCATTGGCACTGTTGGCTGAGGCTGGCGAGGCGGTCCTGGCCGGGTGGCAGGCGTGGGCCGAGCCGGTGCTCGGCGCGGGCTACCTGTGGGCCGCTTCGTTCAGCAGCAGCGTGCCGCACGACCTCGTCGCCGCCTTCGCCGACTCCCTCAGCTCCAGCGCACCGGTCCTGCGCCGGGTGCTGCCGGAGAGCACACGCGACCGCCTCCTGCGCGCTCCAGCCAGCTAGGCCATCCAACGCATGGAAGCCGGGCCTCCCCTTGGGGAGGCCCGGCTTCATGTTGCTGTGCCCTGGTCGGCGTCCTCATGCGTCACGGCTTGAGGCTGTTGAGAGCGGTCCGCCTCCACGCCTGGTGCTTCGTTCTGCGTGACGAGTCCTACCGGCTATCGCTTGGAACGCACACGCCTCTGTGCCAGATGCCGGAGCGGTCGTCGGAGCCGGTCACCAGCGCGTGGGGTACGTATCGGCGCGGGGGACCAGGGTCAGAAGGCGTAGGGGGTGAAGGGACGGATTGGGTCGACGATAAGCCCGAGGAGGCGATCGAGCTCGGCTCGCTCGTCCTCATTCATGAGCTCGACAGCGTTGCCGAGTATCTTCACGTCGAGCCGATCCCAGAACGGGGCCAAGACCTGGTCGAGGGCATCCGGGGCTCCGTCCAGAGTGCGCCGGTAGTCCTCGTAGCGCTTGAGCTGCGTCCTAGCCTCTGCGAAATCGTCGCGAGTGACCTCGTCAATAAGACTCTGCTCGTGCTTGCTGAACGGGCGCCCGTCGAGGTGGTACCAGTTGCCGGTCTCTATTCGGCGCTCGGCGTCCGTGTCGAAGAGCAGGACGACGATCTCCGGTCGGGCTTGGGTCTTGGGCATACGGGAGCTCCTCCTGGGAGTGGGTGGGTAAGACATCAATGGTCGGGAGAACCGCCGGTTTGCCCAACCGGCAATCGTCGGCTATGTTGCGTCGCTTTCCGGTCAGCGGCGGCGGCTGGAATAGTTCGCGGTGTCCTGCATCAGCGGCGTGTTGGGCAGTGAGGGCTTCCGGCGGTGACTGCCTTGGGCGAGTGCCTCGTGAGAGCTTTCGGGTAGGGCGGGCAGGTGGGCGCTGTGGCGCAGGCGCCAGACGAGGACGTCGCTGATCGAGGTGGCGGTGTCGAGCTCGCGCCCCCGGGCAGCGTCGGCCAGCAGAGCAGCCGGGTCGTGGCCGGCCTTCCGGGTGTCGTCGAGGGTGGTGGCCAGTGCGGACCAGCCGCCCTCGGCCAGGATCCGTTCTGCCAGCTCGGGTAGCACGTGGTGAACAAGGTCGGCCTGCCGCTGCCGGACGCGCGGGGCCAGGCGCCGGCCTCGCTGGCCCAGTGCGGCCATGGGCTCCCGCGCAGCGGCCTGGTAGGCGGCGCGCAGATGCTCGGCGGTTTGTCGGGCTGCTGCGGCCTGCTGACTGTGGTGCTTCTTGGCGTGCCAGTTCGCCGCGGCGATGGCAAGGAAGAACGCCATGTCGATGAGCATCGCGGTGGTGGCGCCGTCTTCCCCTCGGCCGAGCGCCGGCCCGCTGCGGACGAGGTCGCGGGCGGCTTGGCGCAGGGTCCGGTCATGCCCGCGTACGGCCCTCACGTGGGAACGGCTGGCCCGCTCGAACACGAATGCTGCCTCGCGGAGTTCGGCGCGGGTGTGGGCGGCGGACGTTTTGGCCAGCGCGTCCAGTACCTCACCCGCCGCAGCGATCTGGGCCGCTGCTGTGCCGTCGTCACTCTGGTCGAGGATCAGAAGGGCCTGCCAGGTAGCGGCGGTGGCCCTGCGGCGCGCGAACGCGGGACCCGTCATGTCCGGCGGGGCGGGCTGCTGCGGCCCGGAGCCGTCCGCCGAAGTGGGCCCCGAGGGCAGGGCCCAGCGTTCGCGGATTCGGGGGAGGGACAGATCGGGGGCGAGTTTCGAACCGGAGTAGAAGACCGGCTCCCCGTCCTTGTTGTGGTCGTCGGGCAGGGCGACCTTGTAGCCGAGCAGGTCGCCGGAGGGCGCGATGCGCTTGCGGATCAGCAGACCGGCGGCGGCCAGGCGATCGAAGAACTCCTCCGTGGAGGCGGTGCCTGCGGCAGCGCGGCGGACGGTCACGCGCAGTTCTTCACGCGCGGTGCGCTCGCGGCCTTCCCGTTTAGCTTTGTGGCGTTCGGCGCTGGTGGGCCGCTGGGCGGCAGTGCCGTCGCCGGCGTGGAGGCGGCGCAGCCCGTAGTCAATCTCGATCTTGCGGGCTTCGTCCTGGGAACGTTTGCCGTCCCGGCGGAGGCGGGCCTGGCGGCCGTCCTCGCGGACGATGGTGGCGATGATGTGGATGTGGTCGTCGGCGTGCCGGACCGCCGCCCATCGGCAGGCGGCGTCGTCGCCGTCGGGTGCGATGCCGGTTGCGGCGACCATCCTGCGGGCGATCTCGCCCCACTGCTCGTCCGAGAGCATCGGGTCTTCGGGGGCGGCGCGTACCGACAGGTGCCACACGTGCTCGGTCGGCCGTCGGCTCTCGGGCAGGGCCATGACTGGCTGGTCGAGCAGCCGCTGGAGAGCGCCGTACGTGGCGTCGGGGTCTCGGCTGGGATCGGGGGCAAGGCTGTCCCATGCAGCCACCAGGTGCGGGTCGATGTGCTCCTCGTGCGTGCCAGGCCCGTACAGGTAGTGGAGCAGGCCGATGGTGCGCGTGCCCCTGGCGTGGACGCGTGGGATCACGCAGCCGCCTGGTTGTCCAAGTACTGCTGGGTGAAGGCGTCGACCCGCGTGGCGGCGCGCTGGACGGCGGCGAGGACCGCCTCGGCCTGCGGGGCCTCGGCTCCGGAGTTCAGCGCTCTGGCCACCTGGTTGAGGTTGTTTCCGATCTGCCCGAGGCGCCGCCGCAGCGTGAACAACTCCTGCAGCATCTCCTTCTTGCCTGCGATGTCCGCGGTGGTGCGGTTGAGGTCACGGGCAGCGTTAAGAGCCGAGCGGGCAAGAAACCCGGCCATGCTCATCCGGCACTCGGCGGCTGCCCGGACGAGCAGTTGGTACTCGTCGTCATTCATGCGGCAGCTGGGCTGGCGCACGCGCTTCTTCTCGTCGCGCAGACGCTCACGCTGCTGCACACGGGGCTTCGACGAAGCGGCGTGAACACAGTCGGTGCTGTGGCACGCGCGCGGTTCTTCCCTCTCAGGATGCGATCCGCCTTCGGCCGCATCCTGAACGATCGGCGCCCCCCGGTGCCGATCTGCTCGCACCGCTGTCGGGGCGGGGGAGGCAGGAGCATTGCTCCTGCCGGGAGCAATGCTCCTGCACCAACTTGCTCCCGACGGGGCAGGGGCGGTCGGCAAGGATTCCTCGTGAGGCTTGGGGTCTTCGTGGTGCGGGGTGTGCATGGGGCCCTTCGGGTCGGGGTCTGGTTGGGAGTGTTGGTGCTGGAGAATCAGCGGAGTGGATCGCCGGCCGTGGCCTTGAGCTGGGCCTTGAACTCGCGGACGACTCGTCCGACGTCGTCGCTGGAGACGGTGTAGCCGACCGCGCGCAGGGCGGCCTCGACCCGGTCGCGTCCGACGCTGCCGGTCTCCTCGTAGATCCGGCGAGCGTGCTTGAGGATGACTTCATCGGAGGCGCGGGCTTTGCCGGTGTGGCGCTTCTTCCGGGCAGCCGGTTTCCGCTCGCGCCTGCCCGACACGCTGCCCGCACTGTTGCCCGTAAGCGCCGGGCTGTCTTCGGCTTCTGCCCGTGCGGGCAGCCCGGGCACCAGGCGGGCAGGCTCCGAGCGGGCAGCCGGAGGCGCCTCGTCGTCACCCGGGTCTGATGGGTGTGGGCGGGCAGCGTCCTCTGTCCGAGGCAGTGGTGCCGGGCGGGCGGAGCGCGGGCGGCTGTGCCCGCCTTCATGGTCGGGGGCCCAGGCCGGAGTCTGCCAGCGCGGAGACAGCGTGATGGAGGCGAGGCCGAGGGCCTGCTTGCGGGTGGCGAGCTTGCGCAGCAGCAGCTCGTCCTGAAGCGGGTCGCCGTCGACGTCCGCCCGCTCCAGCGCCTCGTGCAGGCGTTCCGTCAGGCGTTGTTGCCGCCGCTTGCTGCGCCGGCGGGCGGTCAGCGACTCGGCGCGCAGGATCAGGGCGACGGCTTCGCTCAGCGCGCGGTCGCGGATGAGGCGGGCGGCATCGGCGTCCTGGTCGGCGATCCCGAGCCGGGCCAGGAGGCGTTCGCGTGCCTGGCGGACGAGGACGGCGCCCAGACCGCGTGAGGCGGCGTCGGGGGCGCGGTGACGCAGCTCGATGCCCATGGCCAGGTGCCACAACATCGCGGCCATGACCGGGCCGACAAAGGCCCGCACGGTGCCACCGACCAGCCCGGACTCGGCATAGGCGGGCAGGATCTGCACTGCGGTGATGACCCAGGTGAGGGTGCCGGGCAGGCCGGGTGCCTGCTTCGGGCCGTTCAGGTTTTGCCGCGCCATCAGGGCGGTGGCGAACAGGGCCAGCTCGGCGGCGGCGAACATCGCGACGCGCTCGGCGGTGCCGCCCATGTCGAGATAGTCGGCGGCGAACCGCCAGCTGGTGTCCGCGCTGTAGGCGGTGCAGCCGAGCGCAGCCACGGCCGCGACCGGCACCGCGACAGTCCCGCGCCAGCGGTTGGTGTGATGCCGCCGGCGGCGCTGCTGGCGGATCAGCCACCCGGCGAGCAGGCCGAGCAGCACGGGAAGGATTAGGAGCGCCACGGTCATCACCGGGGAGGTGGCCCAGTCAGGGAGGAGCGGCGTGCCGCTGATTTCTACGGCGAGGGGGACGGGGCTGTGAGGAGGCAGGAGGGGGCTCCAAGGCGTCGGGGGTTGAGGGGCGAAGGGTGAATCGACGGCGCACTGAGCGCCCGCCTACGCGAGTGGCTGGCGCGGGCAGGTCTGGGGTGAGCGTGGGCGATGCGGCGGGGCCAGCCTGGAGAGGGCGCTGAGGCTCAGGCGGCGGGCGCTGTGCGTCGTCGGTCGGGGCCGTCGAGGATGACGCGCTCCGTCATCTCGGCGAGGCGGGAGGCGACGCGGTCACCGAGCGTGACGCGCAGATGCTCCATCGGAAGGTTGGTGGTGATGAGGGTGGGGAGCATGTGCTCGTACCGGTGGTTGATGAGCCGGTAGGTCAGCTCCTCGGTCCATTCGCTGGTCTTGGCCGCGCCGAGGTCGTCCAGGAACAGCAGCGGGCAGCGCGCCAGGGTCTGCAGGTCACGTTCGGCGTCGTGGCCGGCTCGGGGGCGCAGGCGCGCGTGGAAGTCGGCGGTGGTGGTCGCTTCCCAGCGCAGACGGACCCCTCGGGCGAGCAGGGTGCGGATGGCGCCGTACGCCTGGTGGGTCTTGCCGGTGCCCGTGGGGCCGGCGATCAGCAGCGACGGGCCTTCGGCGATGCCCGGCCCGCCGGGGCCGGGGCGTCCGGCGTGGGCGATCTCGTCGGCCCAGGCGGTGACCTTCGGGTGGTCGGCCAGGGCTCGGCGGTAGCGGGCGGGGATCCTGGCGTCGGCGAGTTCCAGAGCGGTGACGGGCTCGGCGTGCCCGTCCTCGACGGCGGCGGTGGCGAGGTCGATGCCGCGACTGGCAAGGATGCCGTTGAGCCGGTCGGCGAGCGGGCCGACCCGGTGGGGCTCGCGGGTGAGGGTGGCGGTCAGAGGTCACCTCCGTAGGCGGCTTCGACCTCGGCGGGGTTTGTCCACGCCCTGTGGACAACCGGCACGGTGGGGGTCGCGTTCATGGCCTCGTGCACGAGGCTCGGTAGAGTGCTGGGGTGCAGGCCCTTGGCGCGGTGCCGTTCTAGGCCAGCCCGGATGTGGGCGGGGGTGATGTCCTCGCCCAGCAGCTTGCGCACCTCGCGAGCGAGATGGCCCACGACGTCCTTGGGCGGACGGTGTGTGCAAGCGGCGGCGTACTCGGCGATGAGCTCGTTGGCCGAGACGGCGTGGGGTGCGGGGGCGCTCGCGCCCCCCGAAGGGGTATCTCCTAGATCCATGATCCTAGGTCCTAGATCCGGGCCGTGAGGCGTCACCGCTCCCTCACGGAGCCCTTCCCGCTGCCTCACGGAGGGCTCAATGAAATCGCTCTGACCTGCTGCTTCGTCATCGGTGACCGACTTCACCGCAGGCTCGCGTATTCGCCCGGAGCCCTCACCGAGTGCTCCGTGAGGCTGCGGTGCGGTCTCCGTGATGCCGACCCTCTTAGCCGGCGCGTCAGCGCCGGGCGAGGTGCCAGTCAGCGTGTCGTGGTGCGGGCAGGCGGGGAGGCGGCTCGCGCTGGGACGGTTGATCTTCTGATGCTGCCGCCAGGTGACGATGTGCAGGTAGCGCTTGTCAGCCGGACCCTTGTAGCGGCATATCAGACCGGCGTCGGCAAGCTGGGCGAGGTCCTGTTCGACGTCGCCAGGCGTGTGTTCCGGACGCAGGACCCATAGTTGTCCGGCGATGATCGCGGCGTGGTCGCGGTGGCGGCCCTGGTCGTCAGCCTGGGTGAGCAGGCCGAAGAAGGTGCGCTCGGCGGTCAGAGAGACGGCGGCCAGGGACTCGGAGACGAAGGCTTCCGGCTTGATGGTGCGGATTCGTGCCAAGGGGGCAGGTCCTCACTCGGTGGCCGGTAGGCGGGATGCCCACGGTTCACCGTCGGTCGGGGGCGGTCGGGCGTGAAGGGGGCTGGAATGTCTGGCCGTTGACGCGGGAGCGTTGATGGCCGCTCGTGCTGTCCGGGGTGTCGTCAACATAGCCACACCCAGGTCGCGCAAGTCCAGCCTTATCCGGCGCAATCTCTCACGGCAGAAATGCCGCTGGAAATCGAGTCGGCGAGGGCGGTGCGAAAACGGTAGGGCACGATCGGCGGTTGACCAAATAGTTGCCCTGCGTCCCGAGCCAGAAGCATCACATCGGCAAGCCGTTGACGTCCCCCGAGTGGCGAAGCTACAACACAACACCCCATGTCAGAGAGGTTCGCGAAGGCTGGGACGTGTTCGAGATCCGGCCTTGCGCAGCACCCCGACCGCCTCGCTCACCGATTGAGCGCGGCGCAACATAGCCGACGATCGGCGGTTAACCAAACCGCCGAATGCACGCTACAACTGGAGCTATGGCAGCACGATCTCTGGAAATAGGACCCGCAGGATTGACGGTGGCTCGCACCATCGAAAACCTCCGAATCGAACGCGGCCTTGGGCAGCGCCAACTCGCGGCACGCTGTACCGCCTTGGGCCGCCCTATGTCCAACACGATGCTGTCCCGCATCGAACTCGCCAAGCGGCGATGCGATATCGACGACCTCGTCGCCATCGCCGCCGCCCTGCAGGTGTCACCCGCCGCCCTCTTCCAGGGGCCGGGCGCCGCCTGAGCCGCCCACGCAGCCCCTCCACGACCTCCCGACTAGGAGCCGCCCCCCTTGCACCGATCCACGCCCGCGCCCGTGCTCCACAGGCCGTCTGACGCCCATCCGCCCCGCCTCTACCGCCCCGAGGAGATCGCCGACACCCTCGGATGCTCGGCCTGGTGGGTCAAGGACCGCGCGCGAAGGCGCCTGATACCGCACACCCGGGTTGGCCGCGCCTACCGCTTCACCGCCGAGCACCTCGCCGAGATCATCCGCCTCTACGAGCAGCGGCCGGCCCAGCCCGGGCAGACACCCGCACGGGCGACCGAGTCGCTCTCCGAGCCCGGTACGCAGACCGGCTCCGCGGAACCTCGCCGCCCTGTCGTTGCGCCGGCGACCCGCCTGCGGGCCCGCCCGCCGCGTCGACAGCAGCAGTACGGCACTGTCGCGTGACCCGATCCAATCTGCCGTAGCCGAGGAAAAGGAAGAGGGGGACAGCGGAACTTGGGTTTCGCGGAGAAGCGCGGAAACTACTGGCGCGGCCGGTACAAGGTCGCGCTCGGCAAGCACAACACGGTCGTCGACAACAACGGCAAGGCGATCAGGTTCGCCACCAAGGGCGAGGCCCAACGGGCAGCAGCGGAGGCCGAGAACAAATACCGACGCGGCGAATGGCGCGACCCGACCCTCGGCCTGGAGACCTTCGGCGAGTACGCGAACCGCTGGTACGAGGCCCAGGACCTGGCCGCCTCCACCATGCAGAACTACAAGCGCCACATCGAGGAGCACCTCCTCCCCGAGTTCGAGGGCAAAGCGCTCGCCTCCATCCTGCGCACGGACGTCGACCTGTGGGACAAGAAGGAGAAGGCCCTCTACGCCGCCTCCAGCGTCAAGACCTGGCGCTCAACGCTCCACCTGATCTTCGAGGACGCGATCGACGAGGGCCTGATCACGTCCAACCCGGCCGCTCGGCGGCGCGGACGGGGCAAACGCGCCGGCCGCTCCCGAGACCGTGGCCCCGAGAAGGTGGTCACCGACGCGCTCGGCATCCTGCTGACCGCCGAGCGCGCCGCCCTGCTCTCCGGCCGCGACGACGAGTTCGTCGCCGTGGTCCTCAAGGGGTACACCGGCACGCGCTGGGGCGAGATCGTCGGCCTGGAGACCGCGTTCCTCCGCCCTGGAGCCGTCCGGGTCGAGTGGCAGCTGTACGAGCTCGACACGGGGGAGCTGGTGCGCTGCCCGCCGAAGGACGACAGCTACCGCACCATTGACTCGATGGACTGGCTGTCGGCGCTGGTCGCCAACCACATCGCCCGCACGAAGCCCAAGCCTTGCCCCTGCCACGGCAAGACCTACGTCTTCCGAGGACAGGGCGCGGCCCGCACAGGCGGCCACTAAGGCGCGAAGCTCGTCGACGTCGCCCGTCGTGCCGACGTCTCGACCGGCACGGTGTCCAACGTCCTCAACCACCCCGAACGCGTCACCGAGGCCACGCGAGAGAAAGTCGAGCAGGCCATCGCTGACCTCCGGTTCGTCCGGGGCGGCGTCGTACCGGAGCATGCCGCCCACTGGCGCAGGAACGGTTTCGCAACCTGGCTGTTCACGCCGGCGGTCTCCGGCTGGTACCCGAAGAAGGCACCACAGGAGCCCCGGCCGGTGCCCCTACTCGGCGAGCCGTGGCCCGGTGTCCCGGCACGGGGTCGGGGTGCCAGCGAACGAGCCGACGCCTGTTGGCTCCCGATAGCCAAGGGACTCACGCCCCACGGCCTCCGCCACACCCACCGGACGATGATGGAGGACCTGGGAACCGAGAAGGTGCTCATGGACGAACGCATGGGCCACATCGACGGCTCGGTCTCGGCGCGCTACGCCCACGTCACCCCAGGCATGCGCATGCGCCTCATGCTGGGGCTGACCGAGCAGTGGGAGGCAGCACTCGATGCGCGTTTGGCCATGAGTGCCACGTCACCAGTGCGCGTGCTGAGTGATCTCCTGCGGGCACGCGAGGTGTCCCGGGTGCCCGTCAAGTCGTAGCAGTAAATGTGCTGTGCCCTCCGGCGACACCTCCCGGAGGGCACAGCCATGTCCGTGATGCCTCCGCGAGGCCGCGTCAACTCCGCGCGGCCGTCTCACTCCAGTAGTTACGACGATTGCCCAGTAGCGGGGCCAACGGACCTGGCTCAATAGGTACATGGAGACTGGTGAGCACTGGGCATACCGCGCGAGGCCGAAGGAGCTGGGCAGCCCTGTCAGGCAGGTGGAGATCGTCCGGGTGGGCGGTCGTGGCAGGTCTGGCTGGATCCACGTCCGGTTCCTGGAAGGGGATGATGCCGGCCTGCAGGAATGGGTCAGCCCCGGCTGCCTCGTAGCACCGTGGTCAGACGTCGACGCGTTCCGCGCGGATGACGAGGCAGAGCTCAGGCTGGCCGAGGTGTCACGCCACGTACGGGGCAGCACGGAGTTCGAGGCCGCGCGCCTGATCCTCGGGTTCGTCCGGCCGAAGAACAGGCTGCGCCTCCGCCGAGGGGTGGCGGACGCGGGAGTTCTGGAACTGAGCCGACTCGACGAGACGGCGTCGCTCATCGGAATGGATGCCACCGCGCTCCGCAGTGACCCGATGGTGCACGAGGACCGCGCCGGCATGTGCCTGGTCGGCTGGCCGGTCACCGAACGCGTCGCCCGTCAGGTAGCGGGCCGCCTCGCCGACGAGATCCTCCCGGAGGTGGACCGCAAGCAGCAGGACATCGAGCAAGAGCGCGCACAGCCCTCCTGGTACTCGTACCGTCGTCGGGACGACCGCAAGTTGGATGCGGAGGCGGCCGTCCTGCGGACCGTCCGGGTGTGGTGCGGCGAGGACAAGGCTGAGCGCTACGACGAGCTGGTCGCACTGCGCGAAGAGGTCATCCGGCTCGGCCAGCTGGTGGAGAAGGCGGTCAAGGCTCTACGCGACCGTGGGCACGGCGTCATCGCCTCCACCATTGAGCGCGACCTTGGCGTCCATATCGCCAGCCTTGATCCTGACGTGTGTCGATAGAGCCGCGCCACGGCTCCGGGGTCGGCTTCGGCGGCTCGGGCCGTGCCGCAGGCTGCTCCCTCTCCGGCCGGTGCGGGTGCCAGCCGCCGAGGAAGGGCCGTAGCTGATCTTCGGTCGGCTCCGCGTGGAAGTCGAGAACGGCCATGCCCTTGCCGTTCATGGTGGGGTCCAGCCGGTCGGCCTCCGCCTTCCCCCAAGCCGACCACTCTCGCAGCCTCTCGGCTTCGACGGCGTCGTCCGATGTGGCGGCGGCTTCGTCCAGAGCGACGCAGAACACCCGGATCTCTCCGGCCACCTTCCACTGCTCCAGGGCTGTGCCGAAGTGCTTCGCCCGTAGGGCGTGAACCGCCTTGATTGAGGCGGCACTGACGGCGGACTCCCACTCCCGCCGCTCGCGCTCCTCCCACTCCGCCTCGAGACGCCGACGCTCCGCCTCCTGCCGCTCCCGCTCCTCTCGCAGGCGCCGTTGCTCTGCCTCCCGTTCCAGCCGAGCCCGCTCCTGCTCCTCCGCGCGCGCCTTCAGCGCCCGGAACACCGAACCGACCTGCTCCTCCAACGGCTTCTTGGCGGTGTCGGCCCATTCCTTCTTCCAGCCGTAGCTGTGGCCGTAGCCGTAGCCCGAGTGCTGGCTGATCAGCAGTTCCAGCTCGCCGGATGGCTCGAACCTGTGCGCCGGCGTCACCCGCTGCCAGTCGTACGTACGTCGGCCCGGCTGCTTGGGCACGTACCGGACCTGCTTCTGCCGTTCGCGGAAGCCGACCTCGTACGTCCTGCCGTGAACGGTGAGCAGGGGCCTCGGTTGCTTGCGCTTTTTGGACACCGTGATCTCGCCGTGGCGGGCGAGTGCCTGCTCGGCGAGGAGCCGGAGAAGCGAGAGGACTCGCGGCAGGACCTCCTCCGAGATCTCGAAGGCGCTGTGGTCCGCAGTGACAGCGGCGATCACGTCCTCGACATCGCTGATCACCCGGCTGCGCGCCAGCCGGATCCGGTTCCACTCGGTGTCGTCCTCACCCGACACCCTGAGCAGACCGAGGAAGAAGTCCCCCTTCGCCCGGCCGCTGTACTTCAGGTGGTACCCCTCGGGCGCACACTGCCGGGCTGCGTCGAAGGCCCTGCGGTAGCGGGCTCGCTCCTGGTCGCTGGGGTTCGGGATCCGGAGGAACCGCCCAGCCTGTTGTACCTCCGCGATCAAGGCGGCTCCGATTTCCGCCGGCGACGCCTGCGGGGGCTTGGCGGCGCGTTGCGGCGCCGGCTTCGTCGTGGGCGGAGCTGTGTCTTGCTTCTGCGTAGGAGGGGCCGGTCGGGTCCGTTGCTCGGAAACCGCCGACCGCTGCTTGCGGGGCGCCGGTTCCGGCCGGTCCGGGTGATGGCCGTGTTCCAGGTAGAAGCGCCCCGCGCCAGTGATCTCCGCCCGCCACTTCCCATCCTGCTTGGGCATGGGGATCAGACGCCGCTCCTTGAGCGCGCGGGCGGTGAGGGCGAATTCTGGGCTGTCCGACGTGACGGGGTCGGCTCCGTCCCCGATGCGGGTGAGGAGTGCGAGCTGCCGGTCATTTAACGGAGACCATCGGTGCATGACGATGGTCGTACCGCCTGTGATCGGCCTCGCACAACCGTAGGGATGGCCCTTTCCCAGCGTGAGTGGCAAAGAGCGGGCTGGACGGCGGACGGCCGCTCGCTGGGAGCCGCCGGGAGCCGGATTCCGGAAGTTGGCTCCCAAACGGCTCCCAAAACGGGGTCACAAAGCAAATCAGGCCCGGTGCTGATCCCTCAGCACCGGGCCTGACCTGGTGTTTCTCTGTCGGGGTGGCGGGATTTGAACCCACGACCTCTTCGTCCCGAACGAAGCGCGCTACCAAGCTGCGCCACACCCCGATTGTCGCTGCTCGTCGCGGCGACGTCGTTTACTTTAGCCCACCGGTGGCCGGAGACGAAATCCGGTTTATCGGCGGCGGCGGACCGGGTCCGGGCGGATGTGGTCCAGGGCCACGAGGAGTACGGCCAGGGCGTAGAGGGCGAGGCCGACGAGGAGGGCGTTGCCGAGGACGATCTTGTAGCCGTGCTGGGCGACGTCGAGGAAGGGGTAGAGGTAGCGGGCCTGGGCGCCGGGGAGGAGCAGCTCGCCGCGGGCCAGGGTGAAGGCCAGGTAGGCCAGGGGGTACAGGAGCCACGCGGGGGCCTGGCGCAGGTGCAGGCGGCCGGCGGGGGTGAGGAGGAGCCAGTCCAGGGCCGCGGCCACCGGTACCGCCGTGTGCAGGATGTGGGTCGCGGCGGTCTGCCAGGCCGTGCCGGTGCCGTCGAGCGTGGCGAACGGGCTCGACGCGTGGGCCAGGAGCACGTGGTGGACCAGGGCGGCGGCGATGACGTAGAAGAGGGCCGCGCCCGTGAGGGCGCCCGGCAGGGGATGGTGGGCGGACCAGGCGCACCGGGCGGAGGCGAGCATGACCAGCGCCAGCAGGATGCCGCTCTGGATCGTGAAGTGGCTCAGGGCCGTCGAGGGCGGGATGTCGGCGGCGAGCAGTTCGATCGCCACGCCGGTCAGGGCCAGCAGCGCGATCAGGCCGCGGAACGCGGCGACCGTGCGACGGCGGGCCGGGATCAGTACGGCACGGGCCGGTACGACGGTGGGCGGCAGGACGACATGGCCCGGGATCGGGGGGAGGTCCGGGATGTCCCTGGGTATCGGGGCTGTCATGGCCTCAACGTAGACAGACCGGACATAGCGGGCTATGTGGGTGGGCCGTGTGGGTTACCCGGCTTCCCGGCCACCCGGTTGCCCGGTTGCCTGATTACCCCCGGCGGCCGTTTGGATTCGCCCGCAGGCTCCCCCCCGGGGGGGCGGTCAGCTCTCCCGGCCCACCAGCGTCAGCAGCGTCGCCTCCGGTGGGCAGGCGAAGCGGAACGGGGTGTACCGGTTGGCGCCGCAGCCGGCCGAGACGTGGAGGTGGGCCGTGTGACCGTCGGACGTGTGCGTGGACAGGCCCTTCACGCGGTCGGTGTCCAGGTCGCAGTTGGTGACGAGGGCACCGTAGAAGGGGATGCACAGCTGGCCGCCGTGGGTGTGGCCGGCCAGGATCAGGGGGTAGCCGTCCGCCGTGTAGGCGTCCAGGACGCGCAGGTACGGCGCGTGGACCACGCCCATCGAGAAGTCGGCCGTGGGGGACGGGCCGCCGGACACCTCCGTGTACCGGTCCCGCTTGATGTGCGGGTCGTCCAGTCCCGTCAGCTCGACCGACACGCCCTCGATCTTGAGCGTGCCGCGGGTGTTCGTCAGGTTCTGCCAGCCCGCGGCGTCGAAACCGTCGCGCAGGTCCTCCCACGGGTTGTGGACGGCACCGACGACGGGCGGGTTGCCGTTGAGGCCGTGGCGGCCCTGGACCTTCTCGAGCAGGTACCGGGCGGGGTTGCGGGGCCGCGGCCCGTAGTAGTCGTTGGAGCCGAAGACGTAGGCGCCCGGGAATTCCATCAGGGGGCCCAGGGCGTCCAGGACCTCGGGGACCCCCTCCGGGTCGGACAGGTTGTCGCCGGTGTTGATCACGAAGTCGGGACGCAGCCCGGCCAGCGACCGCAGCCAGCGCTGCTTCTTGCGCTGACCGCCGACCATGTGGATGTCGGAGACCTGGAGCACGCGCAGGGGACGCATCCCGGACGGGAGGACGGGGACCGTCACCCGTCGGAGGCGGAAGGAGCGGGGCTCGATCCCCGCCGCGTAGATCAGACCGGCGGCGCCAACCGCCGTGACTCCCAGGGGTACTCCGTATCGCGCGCGCATACGTCCATCGTGTCAGAAGCGGCGGGGGAGCGGTGCCGGGAGGCCGTCCGCGGCCGCCGTCACCGGGGGCGCGGAAATCGGCGGGCGCCGTTCCTCGCGTACCTGCGACAATCAGGTCCATGACCACGCTCAAGGCGAAGCTGCACGACGACCTCAACTCCTCGATCAAGGAGCGCGACGAGCTCCGCTCCTCCACGCTCCGGCTGACGCTGGCCGCGATCACGAAGGAGGAGGTCGCGGGGAAGGAGAAGCGCGAGCTCTCCGACGACGAGGTGCAGAAGGTGATCACCCGCGAGGCGAAGAAGCGCCGCGAGGCCGCCGAGGCCTTCGCCCAGGGCGGCCGCGCCGAGCAGGCCGAGCGGGAGAAGGCGGAGGGCGAGATCCTCGCCGCCTACCTGCCGAAGCAGCTCTCCGACGACGAGCTGAACGCGATCGTCGCGCAGGCCGTGCAGGAGGCGAAGGCGGCCGGCGTCGAGGGGCCGCGGGCCATGGGCGCCGTGATGAAGATCGTGAACCCGAAGGTGGCCGGGCAGGCCGAGGGCGGCCGGGTCGCCGCCGCGGTCAAGAAGCTCCTGGCCGGCTGAGCCATCGCGGCGTCGTCCTTACGGCGCGGCTGAAGCCGGTAACGCCGTAACGCGCTATGAGGTCGTAGCGCGCCGTGACGCGCCGTGACGCCGTAACGCCGGTAACACCTGTGAGGGCCCCTCACCGCGACCGCGGTGAGGGGCCCTCACAGGTGAAGGGGACGGGTCAGCGCCGTCCGCCGGGGCCGTTGCCCGGGCCCTGGATCAGGTTGCCCGGGAAGCCGCCGTCCCCGCCGCCGTCGCCGGTGCCGCCGTTGGTCAGACCGGCGATGAAGCCGTCGTCGTCGCCGTTGTTCCCGTCGTCGGGCTTGTCCTCGTCGCGGCCCTTGTCCTTGTCTTTGTCCTTGTCTTTGTCCTTGTTCTTGTCGCCGTCCGGGATGTCGACGAGGTTGAACGAGGGGGAGTCCTTGCCCGACAGGGCGCCGGTCATGGCGTCCTTCCAGATCGGGCCCGGGACCGCGCCACCGAAGACGAGGGGGTGGTAGACGCCGCCGATCGTGATGTTCTTCATCTCGACCTCCTGGCTGGCGCTGCCCACCCAGACGGCGCCCGACATGTTCGGCGTGTAGCCGACGAACCAGGCGTTCTTGCGCTCGTCGGTCGTACCCGTCTTGCCGGCGTTGTCGCGGTCGCTCAGTCCGGCCGCCTTACCGGTACCGGAGTCGACCACGCCCTGCAGCAGGGTGTTCACGCTGTCCGCGGTCTTCTCCGTCATGGCGCGCGAGCACGTCGACTTCGGGACCTCGAGCGACTTCTGCTTGTTGCCGACCTTCTGGGTGATCGACTCGATCGCGACCGGCGTGCAGTACATGCCGCGCGAGGCGAAGGTCGCGTAGGCGCTCGCCATCGTCAGCGGGGACATACCGACCGAGCCGAGGGCGAGGGCCGAGGGGTTCTGCGGCAGCTTGTCCCCGTTGCCCTGGTGGACGTGGAGCTTGTCCGCCATGGACGCGACCGGGCACAGACCGATGTCGGCGAGCATCTGGACGAAGTAGGTGTTGACCGACTTGGCCATCGCCTCCTTCAGCCGGTACGGGCCGACCTCCGACTCGTTCTCGTTCTCGAGGCGGTAGCCGTCGTCGTTGATCCAGGGCTTGTCACAGGTCTGGATGGGGCTCGGATAGTCCATGGCGAACGGCGACGGGTACTCCTTCGTCGCCGGTACGTTCTCCTCCAGGGCCGCGGCCGCCAGGAACGGCTTGAACGTCGAACCCGTCGGGAACCCGTAGTTGGAGCCGCCGACCGCGTGGTCGACCGAGTAGTTGATCTCGGTCTCGTTCTTGCCGTAGCCGTACGGCTTCGACTGGCCCATGGCGACGATCCGGCCGGTGCCGGGTTCGACCAGGGTGCTGGCCGCGGCGACCGAGTCCGACTTGTTGACGTGGTCCTTGAGGGACTGGTGCACCGACTCCTGGGCCTGCGGGTCGAGCGTCGTGCGGATGGTCAGGCCGCCCTGGTTCCAGACCTTGGCCCGGTCCTTGCGGGTCTTGCCGAAGACCGCTTCGCTCAGGAAGACCTCGCGCACGTAGTCGCAGAAGAAGCTCGCGTCGTTCACGGCCGTGATGCAGCCGTTCTTGGGCTTGCTGACCTTCAGCCCGAGCGGTGCCTTCTTCGCCTTCTCGGCCTGGGCCGGGGAGATGTCGCCGACCTGGGCCATGCGGTTCAGCACGACGTTGCGGCGCTTGGTGGCCTCCGCCTCGTCGTTGACCGGGTCGTACCGGCTGGGCGACTGGACGATGCCGGCCAGGAGGGCGGCCTCCTGGACGTTGAGGTCCTTGGCGTGCTTGGAGAAGTAGCGCTGGGAGGCGGCCTCGACGCCGTAGGCCTGCTGGCCGAAGAACGTGATGTTCAGGTAGTTCTCGAGGATCTTCTTCTTGCCCAGCTCCTCCTCGACCTGGATCGCGAGCTTCAGCTCCTGGATCTTGCGGCCGATGGTCTGCTGGGTGGCCTGGGCGACCTTCGTCGGGTCGTCGCCCGCCTCCTCCACGAAGACGTTCTTGACGTACTGCTGGGTGAGCGTGGAGGCGCCCTCGGAGACCTCGCCGCTGCGCGCGTTCTTGTTGAGGGCGCGCAGGACGCCCTTGAGGTCGATCGCGCCGTGCTCGTAGAAGCGGGAGTCCTCGATCGCGACGATCGCCTTCTGCATGTACGGCGAGATGTCCTTGAGGTCCACCACCGTCCGGTCGCGCGAGTAGACCGTGGCGATGGTGCCGCCCTCGGCGTCGAGGATGGTGGTGCGCTGGCTCAGCGGGGGAGTCTTCAGGTTGGCCGGCAGGGCGTCGAAGCCCTCCACCGACCCCTTGGCGGCCAGCCCCAGCGCGCCCACGGCGGGCAACGCGATGCCGGCCAGCACTGCTCCCGCGAGCACACTGACACCGAGGAACTTGGCGGCCTGCTGCGTTGGCGACAGACCACCGCCCGAGCGCTTCTTTGGCATGGAGGCAGCCTACGTTCTCATTCGCCGGACACGCGTATATGCCTTGGCCTAAGCTGCACTCAACTGTCACAGCAGTGAGGCCACGTATCAATACGTCCGGCGACCCCGAATCGTTCCGGATCCGCTCGATTTTTTTCCGAGAGGCCCCGCTGGGGGGCGCGTTGGTGTGTACCGGCGCGCGCCACGGCGTGTGAGGTACGTGTCCGAATCCGCCTTGTGTGTCAATCGGTGTCCGTTGTGGCGCAACAGAGATGACCTGATTGTCGGGATCGTCGCGCATGTCGCCAGCTCACTCCCCCGGGTGATCTGCCGCTTACCCATAGTCCGTTCGGGCCATTCAAGATTGGGCCCGAAGGGGGTGTTGCGCTGTGCCCACCTTCCGTAACGTCCTCAACTGGCGGCGGTGAATATGCCGCTGCCGCCGTGGGGGAGCCTCGATTCGGGAGAGGACGGCGCCGGTATGGGCTGGGTAACCGACTGGAGTGCGCAGGCCGCCTGCCGCACTACCGATCCGGACGAACTGTTCGTTCAGGGAGCAGCGCAGAACAGGGCCAAGGCGGTGTGCACCGGATGTCCGGTGCGGACCGAGTGCCTGGCCGACGCGCTCGACAACCGCGTCGAGTTCGGCGTGTGGGGAGGCATGACGGAGCGGGAACGCCGCGCGCTGCTGCGCAGGCGGCCCACCGTGACCTCCTGGCGCCGGCTCCTCGAGACGGCGCGGACGGAGTACGAACGAGGGGTCGGCATCGTGCCCCTCGATGACGACGAGGTGTACGAGAACTACGCGGCCGTGGTCTGAGCCCCGAGGCGGGATCAGGCGCCCGGCTCGGGCAGCTCGGGTCGGCCGGTGGCCAGGCGTGCCCCGATGTCCCGCAGCCCCGCGAGGTCGTGCACGTCGCCGGGCAGCGCGGCCACCTCGGTGACCGCGACCTCGGGATGACGCGCGGTGAAGCGGTCACGCGTGCGCTGCTCGCGGGCGAGCAGGTGCATGCGCTCCGCGTGCAGCCGCAGCAGGCCCGCGGCGAGCGCGTCGACGGACCGCTCCGCCGTGTCGGAAACCTCGGGTGAGGTGTCGGAAGCCTCGGGAGAGGCGTTGGTGGCCCCGGGTGGGGCGCCGGGGGCCGAGTCGCCGGGCCCGGAGCCGGCCGGTTCTGAACTGCCGTACGTGTCGGGAGAGTTGCCGGAAGAGGTACGAAGTCCAGCTTTCCCGCCGTCCTGATCCACAATGCGGGGATCCTCAAGATTTTCCGCGGCGGCGAGTGCCCGCTCGGCCGACAGGCGGTCGGCGCCGCTGCCGTGGACCCGGTTGAGCACCAGACCGGCCAGCGGCATGTCCTCGGCCGCCAGCCGCTGAACGAAGTACGCGGCCTCGCGCAGGGCGTCCCGCTCCGGGGCCGCGACCACCAGGAAGGCCGTCCCGGGCGCCTGGAGCAGCTTGTACGTCGCGTCCGCGCGCGTCCGGAAGCCGCCGAACATCGAGTCCATCGCGGCCACGAAGGTCTGCACGTCCTTGAGGAACTGCCCGCCCAGCACCTTCCCCAGGACGCCGGTCATCATCGACATGCCGACGTTCAGGAACTTCATCCCGGCCCGGCCGCCGACCTTCGCCGGGGCGAGCAGGACGCGGATCAGCTTGCCGTCCAGGAAGGAACCGAGACGCTTGGGGGCGTCCAGGAAGTCCAGCGCCGAGCGGGACGGCGGCGTGTCGACGACGATGAGGTCCCACTCGTCCCTCGACCGCAGCTGCCCCAGCTTCTCCATCGCCATGTACTCCTGCGTGCCCGCGAAGCCCGCCGAGAGCGACTGGTAGAAGGGGTTGCCCAGGATCGCCGCCGCCCGTTCGGGATCCGCGTGGGACTCGACGATCTCGTCGAAGGTCCGCTTCATGTCGAGCATCATGGCGTGCAGCTCGCCGCCCGCCGAGTCGTCGACGCCCTTCACGCGGCGCGGGGTGTTGTCGAGCGAGTCGATGCCCATGGACTGCGCCAGCCGGCGGGCCGGGTCGATGGTGAGGACGACCACCTTGCGGCCGCGCTCGGCCGCCCGCAGGCCCAGGGCCGCAGCCGTGGTCGTCTTGCCGACCCCGCCCGAACCGCAGCACACCACGATGCGGTTCCGAGGGTCCTCCAGCAGGGCGTCGACGTCCAGCACGCGCGCGGGGGACAGGCGGCGCGCGCCCTCCGGTTGGCCGGCCTGGCTGCCCTTCTGGTGGCCGCCCTGGCTGCCCTCCTGGTGGCGGGCCGGGTCGTCCGGACTCATGCGATCCCCTGCTTCCGCAGCTCGGTGGCCAGCTCGTACAGGCCCGCCAGATCCATGCCCTCGGCGAGCAGCGGCAGTTCGTGTGTCGGCAGGCCCAGCTCGCCGAGCACCGCCCGCTGCTCCTCCTCCAGCGCATACCGCTCGGCGTACTCGCCGGCCTGGGCGAGGAGCGGGTCCACCAGCCGCTCGGCGTGCCCGCCCCGCCGTGCCCCGCCCAGTCCCGCCCCGGACAGGGACCGCGCCAGCGCCGTACGCGGTGTCTCCCGTACGAGCTCCAGGCCGGCGGCGTCCAGGACCTGGGGCCGGACCATGTTCACGACGACCCGGCCCACCGGGAGCCGTGCCGTCCGCAGCTCGGCGATGCCGTCCACGGTCTCCTGGACCGGCATCTCCTCCAGCAGCGTCACCAGGTGCACGGCGGTCTCCCGCGACTTCAGCACCCGCATCACGGCCTGCGCCTGATTGTGTATGGGGCCGACCTTCGCGAGCCCCGCCACCTCGTCGTTGACGTTGAGGAAGCGCGTGATGCGGCCGGTCGGCGGGGCGTCCATGACGACGTAGTCGTACACGAACCGCCCCTGCTTGTCCTTGCGCCGGACCGCCTCGCACGCCTTGCCGGTCAGCAGGACGTCCCGGACCCCCGGCGCGATGGTGGTCGCGAAGTCGATCGCGCCGAGCTTCTTCAGGGCCCGTCCGGCGCTGCCGAGCTTGTAGAACATCTGGAGGTAGTCCAGAAGGGCCAGTTCGGCGTCGATGGCGAGGGCGTACACCTCCCCGCCCCCGGGAGCGACGGCGATCTTCCGCTCCTCATAAGGCAGCGCCTCCGTTTCGAAGAGCTGCGCGATGCCCTGGCGGCCCTCGACCTCGACGAGAAGCGCGCGCTTCCCCTCGGTGGCCAGGGCCAGCGCGAGGGCCGCGGCCACCGTGGTCTTGCCGGTACCGCCCTTGCCGCTGACGACCTGGAGCCTGCTCACGTATTCGAGCGTAACCAGTCCGCGCGCGGAGTACGCCGGTGGCTGTGGACAACGTGGCCCCGGCCGGCGCGCGCGGGGGCCGGGCAGCGGCCGCGGACGGCCCTCGGACAGCGGTTGCAAAGGCGCCCCGGCCAGCGGCTGCGGAGGTGCCCCGGCCAGCGGCTAGAGTCGGCCGCATGACCAAGTGGGAATACGCAACCGTGCCGCTGCTCGTCCATGCCACGAAGCAGATTCTGGACACCTGGGGCGAGGACGGCTGGGAGCTCGTCCAGGTCGTGCCCGGGCCGAACAACCCCGAGCAGCTCGTCGCCTACCTGAAGCGGGAGAAGCAGGCATGAGCGCCGTCGAGGCGAAGCTCGCCGAGCTCGGTCTGACGCTGCCCGAGGTCGTCCCGCCGCTGGCCGCCTACCAGCCGGCCGTGCAGTCCGGCCCGTACGTCTACACCTCCGGCCAGCTGCCGATGCTGGGGGGCAAGCTGCCGGTCACCGGCAAGGTCGGCGCCGAGGTCACCCCGGACGAGGCCAAGGAACTGGCCCGCACCTGCGCGCTGAACGCCCTGGCCGCGGTGAAGTCCGTCGCCGGTGACCTCGACCGCGTCGCGCGTGTCGTCAAGGTCGTCGGCTTCGTCGCGTCCGCCGCCGACTTCACCGGCCAGCCCGGTGTGATCAACGGCGCCAGCGAACTCCTCGGCGAGGTCCTGGGCGACAAGGGCGTGCACGCCCGCAGCGCGGTCGGCGTGGCGGTCCTGCCGCTGGACGCGCCGGTGGAGGTCGAGATCCAGGTGGAGCTCGTCCAGCCGTAGCGGACCGGGCGCGCGGTACGCCGACGGACAGGGCTTCCGGTGCGCGGGCTTCCCGCCGTACCCCGACGGAGCGGGGAGACCGGCGCCGGGTGCGGCGCGCGCCTTGCCAGGCCGGCAACAAAACCTCGCGCCCGCCGCACCGCCCCCGCAGTATCGGTCCCGGTGCCCCGTACGGAGCGGGAGCCGGCCCAGGCCGGCCCTCCCGGTCCCGACGGGGGCCGTACCGACCGTATGCGCCAGGAGGAGCCATGCCGCAGCCGCCCGTGACCGACCAGCAGACCGGCGAACGAGACACCCCGCAGGACGGCAGGCCCGGACACGCCGCCGCCGGCCGGCCCGTGCACCGGCTGGTGCCCTCACCCGCCGGCCGGATCCACCTGGTGGAGCAGGGCAGCGGGCCGCTGGTTCTGCTCGTGCACGGCTTCCCCGAGTCCTGGTACTCCTGGCGCCACCAGCTGCCCGCACTGGCCGCCGCCGGGTTCCGCGCCGTCGCCCTCGACGTACGCGGCTACGGGCGCTCCTCGCGGCCGGACGCCGTCGAGGCGTACCGGATGCTGGATCTGGTGGCGGACAACGTCGCCGTGGTGGAGGCGCTGGGGGAACGCTCCGCCGTGGTCGTCGGCCACGACTGGGGCGCGAACATCGCCGCCCACTCCGCGCTGCTGCGGCCGGACGTATTCCGCGCGGTCGGCCTGCTGAGCGTGCCGTACACCCCGCCGGGCGGCCCGAGGCCCAGCGAGGTCTTCGCCGGCATGAGCGACCCGGCCGGACCCTTCGCCGGGCAGGAGTTCTACGTCTCCTACTTCCAGGAGCCCGGCCGCGCCGAGGCCGAGATCGAGCCCGACGTACGCGGCTGGCTCGCCGGCCTCTACGCCGCCCTGTCCGCCGACACCATGCCAGGCCCCCAGGATCCCGACCCGCACTTCGTCGCCCCCGGCGGCCGGATGCGCGACCGGTTCCCGGCCGCCGGACGGCTGCCGTCCTGGCTGACCGAGGAGGACCTGGAGGTCTACGCCGGGGAGTTCGAGCGCACCGGCCTGACCGGCGCCCTGAACCGCTACCGCAACATGGACCGCGACTGGGCCGACCTGGCCGCGCACGAGGGCGCCCCGATCACCCAGCCGTCGCTGTTCCTCGGTGGCGCGCTGGACGCCTCCACGACCTGGCTGTCCGACGCGATCGAGGCGTATCCGGTCACCCTGCCCGGGCTGAGCGCCTCGCACCTCCTCGACGGCTGCGGCCACTGGCTCCAGCAGGAGCGCCCCGGGGAGACGAACCGGCTGCTCACCGAGTGGCTGACCGGCCTGCCCTCCTGACGCCCACCGGCCCCGGGGGCCACTCGAACATCCGCCCGTCACCGGATAGCCTCCGGCCATGGCGAATGGTCAGGCGAGTGGTCAGTGGTACCCACCGGAGTGGCCGGACCGCATCCGCGCGCTGGCGGCCGGCACCCTCACCCCGGTCACCCCGAAACGCGCGGCCACCGTCATGCTCCTCAAGGACACCGGCACCGAGGCCACCGGGTCCCGGTCCGGTCCGGCCGTCCACATGCTGCGCCGCCGTACCTCCATGGCCTTCGCCGGCGGCGCGTACGCCTACCCGGGCGGCGGGGTCGACCCGCGCGACGACGACCGCGCCGTCGGCTGGGCGGGCCCCACGCGCGCGTGGTGGGCGGACCGGCTGGGCGTGGACGAGGCGGGCGCCCAGGCGATCGTCTGCGCGGCCGTACGCGAGACGTACGAGGAGGCCGGCGTCCTGCTCGCGGGTGCGACCGGTGACTCGGTGGTCGGCGACACGACGGGCGGGGACTGGGAGGCCGACCGGGCCGCCCTGGTCGACCGTGAGCTGTCCTTCGCGGAGTTCCTGGACCGCCGGGGCCTGGTCCTGCGGTCCGACCTGCTGGGGGCCTGGGCGCGCTGGATCACCCCGGAGTTCGAGTCGCGGCGCTACGACACCTGGTTCTTCGTGGCCGTGCTCCCCGAGGGGCAGCGCACCCGCAACGCCTCCACCGAGGCCGACCGCACGGTGTGGATCACACCGGCCGACGCGACCGCCGGGTACGACAAGGGCGAGCTGCTGATGATGCCGCCCACCGTCGCGACGCTGCGCGGCCTCGCCGGGTGCGCCACGGCGGCCGAGGCGCTGGCGTCGGCGCCGGGCCGCGACATGACGCCGGTACTGGCCCGGGCGCGGCTGTCCGGGGACGAGGTCGTCCTCTCCTGGCCGGGACACGACGAGTTCACCAAGCGCGTCGCGAGCGCGGCGCCGGCGACACCTTCCGACCCGACCGGGGGAGCCCCCGCATGACGTACGCAGCAGCACTGCCCGGACAGCCGCGCGGCGGCGTCCTGTCGGGACCGGCCACCGCGCGCGCGGTGAACGTCCTCGCGCCCAACGCCTCCGCGATGACCCTGGACGGCACGAACACCTGGATCCTCGCCGAGCCCGACTCCGACCTGGCCGTCGTCGTCGACCCGGGCCCACTGGACGACGCCCACCTGCGGCACGTCGTCGACACGGCCGAGCGGGCCGGCAAGCGGGTCGCGCTGACGCTGCTGACGCACGGTCACCCGGACCACGCGGAGGGCGCCGCGCGCTTCGCCGAGCTGACCCGCACGAACGTACGGGCCCTGGACCCGGCGCTGCGGCTGGGCGACGAAGGGCTGGCGGCCGGTGACGTGATCGGGGTCGGCGGCCTGGAGCTGAGGGTCGTGGCGACCCCGGGGCACACGGCGGACTCCCTGTGCTTCCATCTCCCGGCCGACCGGGCGGTCCTGACGGGCGACACCGTCCTGGGCCGTGGCACGACGGTGGTGGCCCACCCGGACGGCCGTCTCGGCGACTACCTGGACTCGCTGCGCCGGCTGAGGTCGCTCACGGCCGACGACGGGGTGCACACGGTGCTTCCGGGGCACGGGCCCGTCCTCGAGGACGCCCAGGGTGCCGTGGAGTACTACCTCGCCCATCGCGCCCACCGTCTCGCCCAGGTCGAGACGGCGGTGGAGGACGGCCACCGCACGCCGGGCGAGGTCGTCGCCCACGTGTACGCGGACGTCGACCGCTCCCTGTGGCCGGCGGCGGAGCTGTCGGTGCGGGCGCAGCTGGAGTACCTGGGCGAACACGGGATCGTCCAGCTGCCCGAGTAGGGCTGGGCTTCAGGGACCCCCAGGGAGCCCGGGCCCCAGGGATACTCCGGGCCCCGGCGCACTCCCCGGCGTCAGCGGGAGCGCTTGGCCAGTCGCTCCACGTCCAGGAGGATCACCGCGCGGGCCTCCAGGCGGAGCCAGCCGCGCCCCGCGAAGTCCGCCAGTGCCTTGTTGACCGTCTCGCGGGACGCGCCGACCAGCTGGGCCAGCTCCTCCTGCGTCAGGTCGTGCACCACGTGGATGCCCTCCTCCGACTGCACGCCGAAGCGGCGGGAGAGGTCGAGCAGGGCGCGGGCGACACGGCCGGGAACGTCCGAGAAGACCAGGTCCGACATGGCGTCGTTGGTCTTGCGCAGGCGGCGCGCGACGGCGCGCAGCAGCGCGGTGGCCACCTCGGGCCGGACGTTCAGCCAGGGCTGGAGGTCGCCGTGGCCGAGGGCGAGCAGCTTGACCTCGGTCAGCGCGGTGCCGGTGGCCGTGCGCGGACCCGGGTCGAAGAGCGACAGCTCGCCGATCAGCTCGCTGGGGCCGACGACGGCCAGCATGTTCTCGCGCCCGTCGGGGGACGTGCGGTGGAGCTTGACCTTGCCTTCCGTGACCACGTAGAGGCGGTCTCCGGGGTCCCCCTCGTGGAACAGGGTGTCGCCGCGGGCGAGGGTCACCTCACTCATGGAGGCGCGGAGCTCCGCGGATTGCTCGTCGTCGAGCGCCGCGAAGAGCGGGTTGCGCCGCAGAACGTCGTCCACGAGTTCTCTCCTTGTCGACCGGCTCAGAGGATCTTGTTCCCCCGGTGTACCAGGGGTCCGTGGTGCCCATTTTGCCGGACAGTCCAAACAGTGTGATCTGTCACAAGGATGCCGCACTGATGTCCCGGGGTACGCGGCAGGGGTCCAATTGGACGCCGATCTTCGAGGTCCGGGGCGGATGTCGGTGCCGGGTCGTAGGCTGGCCGGGTGTCCAAATCGCCGGTGAGAGCACAGGCCGAGGGGGCTGCGCGGGTGAGTGCACATCGCGATTCCGCTGTGGGCGAACAGGGTCCCGATGGCGGTAGGAAAACGGCGAAAGCGACAAAGAAGGCAGTGCCTGCCAAGAGGGTGACTGCGGAGAAGGGTGCCGTGGAGAAGAGCGCCGCGAGTAAGAAGACCGACGCGGGTAAGAAGACCGACGCGAACGCGAGGAAGACCGCGGCCAAGAAGACTGCGGCCAAGAAGACTGCCGCCAAGAAGACCGCGGCCCGGACGGGCGCCAAGTCGGCCGCCGCGAAGCAGGTCCCGCCCCTCAAGAGGCAGGCGCCGGCCAAGAAGCCCGCCGTCGCCCCGAAGAAGGCCACCGCCGCCGTCACGGGCGTCGCCCCGGCGAAGACCGTCGCCCCGAAGCCGCCGCGCGGCGAGTCGCGCACCGCGCTGGTGCGCCGCGCTCGCCGTATCAACCGCGAGCTCGCCGAGGTCTACCCCTACGCCCACCCGGAGCTGGACTTCGAGAACCCGTTCCAGCTGGTCGTGGCCACGGTGCTGTCCGCCCAGACCACCGACCTCAGGGTCAACCAGACGACGCCCGCCCTTTTCGCCAAGTACCCGACCCCCGAGGACCTGGCCGCCGCCGTCCCCGAGGAGGTCGAGGAGATCCTGCGCCCGACCGGCTTCTTCCGGGCCAAGACCAAGTCGGTCATAGGGCTGTCCAAGGCGCTCACGGAGGACTTCGGCGGCGAGGTCCCCGGACGCCTCGAAGACCTCGTCAAACTGCCCGGCGTCGGCCGCAAGACCGCCTTCGTCGTGCTCGGCAACGCCTTCGGCCGCCCCGGCATCACCGTGGACACGCACTTCCAGCGCCTGGTGCGCCGCTGGCGGTGGACCGAGGAGACCGACCCGGACAAGATCGAGGCCGCCGTCGGCGCGCTCTTCCCGAAGAGCGACTGGACCGACCTCTCCCACCACGTCATCTGGCACGGCCGCCGCATCTGCCACGCCCGCAAGCCGGCCTGCGGCGCCTGCCCCATCGCACCGCTGTGCCCGGCGTACGGCGAGGGCGAGACGGACCCGGAGAAGGCGACGAAGCTGCTGAAGTACGAGAAGGGCGGTTTCCCGGGGCAGCGGCTGAAGCCCCCGCAGGCCTACCTGGACGCGGGCGGGAAGCCGGCGCCGCCGCTGGGGGCCGGGTGACGGAACGATCTCGGGGGCTCGGGGCGTTGGAGTCTGCAGGACGGGGGTGGAGATGACACGGGCGAGCGACACGCAGGGTCCCGCGTGGGACCGCACTCGGGGCGCGATGCTCAGCAAGGAGGGTCTGCCGGGCTGGCTGGACCCGGTGGTGCGGGCCGTCGAGACGGTCCGGCCGACCCAGCTGAGCCGCTTCCTGCCGCCGGCCGACGGCGCCGGCCGCCAGTCCGCCGTCCTGATCCTCTTCGGCGACGGCACGCGCGCGGGCGACGGCACGCGCGCGGGCGAGGGCACGCGCGGGGGCGAGGGCGGCGAGGAGGCCGGGCGGGGCCCGGAGCTGCTGCTCATGGAGCGGGCCGGCACCCTGCGCTCCCACCCCGGCCAGCCCGCCTTCCCGGGCGGCGCCCTCGACCCCGAGGACGGTGACCCACGCGGTGACGGCCCGTTGCGGGCCGCCCTGCGCGAGGCCGAGGAGGAGACCGGACTCGACCCGTCCGGCGTCCAGCTCTTCGGGGTGCTGCCCAAGCTCTACATCCCGGTGAGCGGTTTCGTCGTCTCCCCGGTGCTGGCCTGGTGGCGCGAGCCCACCCCGGTCGGTGTCGTGGACCCGGCCGAGACCGCACGCGTCTTCACGGTCCCCGTGGCCGATCTCACGGACCCCGCCAACAGGGTGACGACCATCCACCCGAGCGGTCACCGAGGCCCGGCATTCCTGGTCGAATCGGCGCTCGTGTGGGGCTTCACCGCAGGCATCATCGACCGGTTGCTGCACTTCGCGGGCTGGGAGCGCCCCTGGGACCGGGAGAAGCAGGTCCCGCTGGACTGGCGCGCATGACAGGGTGGCCTGCGTACCGCAGACGACAAGGCGAGGCCTGAATCAGTGAACGTGCTGGACATCCTGTTGCTGCTGGCCGCCGTCTGGTTCGCGATCGTCGGCTTCCGGCAGGGCTTCGTCGTCGGCATCCTGTCGGTGATCGGCTTCCTCGGCGGCGGTCTCGTCGCCGTCTATCTGCTGCCGGTGATCTGGGGCGCGCTGACGGACAACGCGGAGGTGAGCCAGACCGCCGCCGTCGTCGCGGTCGTCATCGTCATCGTGTGCGCCTCCGTCGGCCAGGCCCTGACGACCCATCTGGGCAACAAGCTGCGCCGCTACATCACGTGGTCCCCGGCCCGAGCCCTGGACGCCACCGGCGGCGCCCTGGTCAACGTCGTGGCCATGCTCCTGGTCGCCTGGCTGCTCGGCTCCGCCCTCGCGCGGTCCACGATGCCGACGGTCGGCAAGGAGGTGCGGAAGTCCACGGTGCTCGCCGGGGTGCAGGAGGTGCTGCCCGCGCAGGCCGACACCTGGTTCGACAGCTTCACCTCGGTCCTCGCGGAGAACGGCTTCCCGCAGGTCTTCAGCCCGTTCTCCAACGAGCCGGTCCTCGACACGCCGCCGCCCGACCCCGCGCTGGTGAACAGCCCGGTCGCCGTCACCGCCAAGCGCTCCATCGTCAAGGTCATGGGCACCGCCCCCGACTGCGGCAAGGTCCTGGAAGGCACCGGTTTCGTCTTCGCCGACCGCCGGGTCATGACCAACGCGCACGTCGTGGGCGGCGTCGACGAACCCACGGTGCAGATAGGCGGCGAGGGCCGGAAGTACGACGCGACGGTCGTCCTCTACGACTGGCGGCGCGACATCGCCGTACTGGACGTGCCGGAACTGGACGCGCCCGCGCTGCGGTTCACCGACGAGGACGAGGACGCGCGGGGCGACGACGACGCGATCGTCGCGGGCTTCCCGGAGAACGGGGCGTACGACGTCCGTGCCGCGCGGGTCCGCGGGCGCATCACGGCCAACGGACCGGACATCTACCACCGCGACACCGTCCGCCGGGACGTCTACTCGCTGTACGCGACCGTCCGTCAGGGCAACTCCGGTGGCCCGCTGCTGACGCCGGAGGGCGAGGTGTACGGCGTGGTCTTCGCCAAGTCCCTGGACGACCCCGACACCGGTTACGCGCTCACCGCGGACGAGATCCGCGAGGACATCAGCAAGGGCCGCACCGCCGGCCAGCAGGTGGACAGCGACAGCTGCGCGCTCTGAGGCCTGTCCGGGCAGGCCCGTGCACGGGGGGGGGCGTCGGGGCGGTGTGTCTCAGGTCCGTGGATGGCGCAGGCGTACGGAGACCCAGCGGGCCCGGCGGCGCAGGATGCGCGGAATACCCACCCGAAGGTCCGCACCCGCGAGTTGCGGGGTGCCGCCGCGTCGGTGGGTGCTGCTCACGCCGCTCGTGGAGCGGCCGTCGCGTGCTACGTCACTGTAGTCGTGCGTCCAGCCCATACCCGGACGTGTGCCCCCGCCCCAAGGTCGATAACCGTTCCCGGGGCCCCCAATTGGCCTATGCGCCGGGCAAGTGGCCGTTCATAGGACAAGCGTTCCGGTTCGGATACCGGGTGCGGCCATTCGGTGACCGAACGCTCACCGAACGGCCGCCGAACCGTCATCGATCGGGTTCGGGATCCTTCAGCCAGTTGATCAGTTCGGTCGAAAAGGCGACCGGATCCTCTTCGTGCGGGAAGTGTCCGAGCCCGTCGAACAGCCGCCAGCGGTACGGCGCTTCGACGTACTGCCCCGACCCCGCCGCGCTCCGCGTCCGCATCACGGGGTCCAGGGAGCCGTGCAGGTGCAGGGTCGGCACGCGCACCGGCCGCTTCATCCGGCGGTAGAACTGGATGCCGTCCGGACGGGCCAGGGACCGCACCAGCCAGCGGTACGGCTCGACCGAGCAGTGCGCCGTGGAGGGGATGCACATGGCGCGCCGGTACGCCGTCACGGCCTCGTCGTCGAGGAGCCGCGGCCCGGACCAGTCGTGCAGCAGCCGGCCGACCAGCGCGCCGTCGTCCGCCGTCAGTTGACGCTCCGGCACCCAGGGCCGCTGGAAACCCCAGATGTAGGAGCCCGCCCGGCTCTGGCGGACGTCCCCGAGCATGGCCGAGCGCCAGCGCCTTGGGTGCGGCATCGAGGACACCGCGAGCCGGCGTACGAGCTTGGGCCGCATCGCGGCGGCCGTCCAGGCCAGGTAGCCGCCGAGGTCGTGACCGACCAGCGCGGCGTCCGGCTCGCCGAGGGAGCGGATCACGCCGGTGATGTCGAGGGCGAGGCCCGCGGGGTCGTAGCCGCGCGGGGTGCGGTCGCTGCCGCCGACGCCGCGCAGGTCCATGGCGACCGCGCGGAAACCGGCGTCGGCGAGCGCGACGAGCTGGTGCCGCCAGGTCCACCAGAACTGCGGGAAGCCGTGCAGCAGCAGCACCAGCGGCCCGTCGCCCAGCTCGGCGATGTGGAAGCGGGCGCCGTTGGCCGCGACGTCCCGGTGGGTCACCTCGGGTCCGCCCGGGATGCCGAGGCGCACGACCGAGGTGGGGCTGGGGTGCTGCGGCGAGGGGGATTGCCCCGAAGGGGTGCTGGAGCCCGTCATGAGGACGAGCGTGCCACAGCCTCGATCGCTTCGGGGGACCGGTCCGCGGGCAGTTCCGGGCGGGGGTGCGGCTTGGCGTTCTGGAGTACGCCCGCCGACTGCTTCACCGAGGCGGCGACCTTCTGCGGGCCGCGGCCCTTCTTGGCCTTCTTCGCGAAGACGATGCCGATCAGCGCGAGGAGGCCCGCGACGAGCACGTTCGCGGCGAAGGACAGCAGGAAGCAGACGGCCATGTTCCAGCCGCTCCAGGTCCGGATGCCGTAGGCCAGCGCGAAGCTCAGCATCGGCAGCGAGAAGAGCAGGAGCAGCCCCGCGGCGGAGAACGCGCCGCCGCTCGTCGCCCCGCGCTTGACGTCCTGCTTCAGCTGCGCCTTCGCCAGCGCGATCTCGTCGTGTACGAGCGCCGACATTTCGGTGGTCGCCGAGGCGAACAGCTGGCCGATGCTGCGTTCGGTGCCGACCGGGCTGCCGTCGGGTGCGCTCATCGCGGTCTCCCTCTTCTGCTGGCTCTTCTGCGTACGGTTCCGTGGCGCCGCGTCGTCCTCGGCCCGGCCGTGTCCGGCCCGATCCGTGTCCGCTCGACTGCGTACGGCCCCGTCATTTGTACCGTCTCGTCAGATCATGCCGGACCGTCGCCCTCATCGCCTGCCCCGCCCGCCACTTCGGCAAGCCGCGCCGACTCCATCTCCTCGGCGATCCGGCGGTGCTCGGCGGCCTTCTTCTCGTAGACGGCGGCCACCCGCAGGTGGTACGCGGGGTCGTCCTCCTCGTAGATGTCGGGGACACCGCTGAGGTCGTCGTCGCGCTCCTCCTCCGCGACCATCCCCCGGTACTTCGCGTTCCGTATCTTCAGCAGCACCGTGGCCAGGGCCGCCGCGATCAGCGAGCCGGTCAGGACGGCGGCCTTGACCTGGTCGGTCATCGCCGCGTCGTCCTCGAAGGCCAGTTCGCCGATGAGCAGCGAGACGGTGAACCCGATGCCGGCCAGGGTCGCCACCGCGAACACGTCGGCCCACTGGAGGTCGTCGCTGAGCGAGGCCCTGGTGAAGCGCGAGGTCAGCCAGGTGCCGCCGAAGATGCCCAGCGTCTTGCCGACGACGAGCCCGAGCACCACACCGAGGGTCTCAGGCTTGGTGAAGACATCGGCCAGCGCCCCGCCGGAGATGGCCACACCCGCGCTGAACAGGGCGAACAGCGGCACGGCCAGTCCCGCCGACAGCGGACGCACCAGGTGTTCGATGTGCTCGCCGGGCGAGTGGTCCTCGCCCTCGCGCGTGTGGCAGCGCAGCATCAGGCCCATCGCGACACCGGCGATGGTGGCGTGGACGCCGCTGTTGTACATCAGGGCCCAGATCACCAGGCCCAGCGGAACGTACACGTACCAGCCGCGCACGCCCTTGCGGAGCAGCAGCCAGAAGACGACCAGGCCGATGACCGCGCCGCCGAGCGCGGCGAAGTTGAGACTGTCGGTGAAGAAGACCGCGATGATCAGGATGGCGAACAGGTCGTCGACGACGGCGAGGGTCAGGAGGAAGGCGCGCAGTGCGCTCGGCAGCGACGTGCCGATGACGGCGAGTACGGCGAGCGCGAAGGCGATGTCGGTGGCGGTCGGCACGGCCCAGCCCGACAGGGAGCCGCCGCCCGCGGTGTTGGTGACGGTGTAGACGACCGCCGGTACGACCATGCCGCACAGCGCCGCCACCACCGGGAGCGCGGCGGCCTTGGGGTCCTTCAGGTCACCGGCGACCAGCTCGCGTTTGAGTTCGATGCCGGCGACGAAGAAGAAGACCGCGAGGAGCCCGTCGGCGGCCCAGTGCGCGACCGACAGGTTCAGGCCGAGCGCCGCGGGGCCGAAGTGGAAGTGGCTGACGCTCTCGTAGCTGTCGTGCAGTGCCGGAATGTTCGCCCACACCAGGGCGGCGATCGCGGCGACGAGCAGCAGGACGCCGCCGACGGTCTCGGTGCGCAGCGCGTCCGCGAGGTAGGTGCGCTCCGGCAGGGACAGCCGTCCGAAGGCTTTGCGGGGGGTGCGGGGCGCGGTCACGAGGAGAACCTCCGGTCGGTGGGCAGCACGGAACACATGCCGACCAGACTTCCCGGCGCACCATGAGGATCTTGATGATTCTCTTACGTTCCGTCCAGCTTACCCGGGCCCCGGGTGCCGCACAGGGCGAGGGCACCCGGCGCGCGTCCGGCGCCGGGTGCCCTCGGTGTGCGGGTGGCCCGCTCAGTCCTCGCTGGGCGCGGCCGGGAGCTTCGTCTGGATGAGGTCCATGACCGTCGAGTCCGCCAGCGTCGTGACGTCGCCGACCTGGCGGTTCTCCGCGACGTCTCGCAGCAGGCGCCGCATGATCTTGCCGGAGCGGGTCTTCGGCAGCTCCGAGACCGGCAGGATCCGCTTGGGCTTGGCGATCGGACCGAGCGTGGCCCCGACGTGGTTGCGCAGCTCGGCGACCAGGTCCTCGCTCTCCGTGGTGGTGCCGCGCAGGATCACGAAGGCCACGATGGCCTGCCCGGTCGTCTCGTCCGTCGCGCCGACCACGGCCGCCTCGGCGACCGAGGGGTGGGAGACGAGCGCCGACTCGACCTCGGTGGTGGAGATGTTGTGGCCGGAGACGAGCATCACGTCGTCGACGCGGCCGAGCAGCCAGATGTCGCCGTCGTCGTCCTTCTTGGCGCCGTCGCCCGCGAAGTACTTGCCCTCGAAGCGCGACCAGTACGTGTCGATGAACCGCTGGTCGTCGCCCCAGATGGTGCGCAGCATCGACGGCCACGGCTCGGTGAGCACCAGGTAGCCGCCCCCGCCGTTGGGCACCTCATTGGCCTCGTCGTCGACGACGGTGGCACAGATGCCGGGCAGCGGGCGCTGGGCGGAGCCCGGCTTGGCCTCCGTGACGCCCGGCAGCGGTGTGATCATCATCGCGCCGGTCTCGGTCTGCCACCAGGTGTCGACCACCGGGGTGGCGTCCGCGCCGATGTTCTTGCGGTACCAGATCCACGCCTCGGGGTTGATCGGCTCGCCGACCGAGCCGAGGACGCGCAGGGAGGACAGGTCGAACTTCGCGGGGATGTCGTCGCCCCACTTCATGAACGTCCGGATCGCGGTGGGCGCCGTGTACAGGATCGTCACGCCGTACTTCTGCACGATCTCCCAGAACCGGCCCTGGTGCGGGGTGTCCGGGGTGCCCTCGTACATGACCTGCGTCGCGCCGTTGGCGAGCGGGCCGTAGACGATGTACGAGTGTCCGGTGACCCAGCCGACGTCGGCGGTGCACCAGAAGACGTCCGTCTCCGGCTTGAGGTCGAAGACCGCCCAGTGGGTGTACGCCGTCTGCGTGAGGTAGCCGCCCGAGGTGTGCAGGATGCCCTTGGGCTTACCCGTCGTGCCGGACGTGTACAGGATGAACAGAGGGTGCTCGGCGTCGAACGCCTCGGGCGTGTGCTCGACGGACTGCCCGTCGACGGTCTCGTGCCACCACTTGTCCCGGGCGTCGTCCCAGGCGACGTCCTGGCCGGTGCGGCGGACGACGAGCACGTGCTCGACGATCCCGGCGCGCTCGACGGCCTCGTCGACGGCCGGCTTGAGCGCGGACGGCTTGCCGCGCCGGTAGCCGCCGTCGGCGGTGATGACGACGCGGGCGTCGGCGTCCTGGATGCGGGTGGCCAGCGCGTCCGAGGAGAAGCCGCCGAAGACGACCGAGTGCGCGGCGCCGATGCGGGCACAGGCCAGCATCGCGATCGCCGTCTCGGGGATCATCGGCATGTAGATCGCGACCCGGTCGCCCTTCTGCACGCCCAGCTCCAGCAGGGCGTTGGCGGCCTTGGAGACCTCGTCCTTGAGCTGGGCGTAGGTGAGGGCGCGGCTGTCGCCGGACTCGCCCTCGAAGTGGATGGCGACGCGGTCGCCGTTGCCGGCCTCCACGTGGCGGTCCACGCAGTTGTAGGCGACGTTCAGCGTGCCGTCCTTGAACCACTTGGCGAACGGCGGGTTCGACCAGTCGAGCGTCTCGGTCGGCTCCTTCGCCCAGGTCAGCCGGCGGGCCTGCTCGGCCCAGAAGCCGAGCCTGTCAGCCTTGGCCTGTTCGTACGCCTCCGCCGTGACGTTGGCGTTCGCGGCCAGGTCGGCGGGGGGTGCGAACCTGCGTTCTTCCTTGAGCAGGTTGGCCAAGGATTCGTTGCTCACGACATCTCCCTTTCTCAGGGTTGTCCGTTGTGTCCCAGGCCACAGCTCATCAGACCCGGGGGGCCGATGACAAGGGTCGACGGGCAAATGGTTTAGACCTGTTCTGGTCGCCGCCTGCCCGCTGTGTCTCCTCCGTGGCTCTGTGGTCCGTGGTCACCCGTACCCACGGATGCCGACGGCGCGGGGTTCAGGGTGTGTAACGCCGCTCACACCCGCCCGCGCCGCGGCTCCCCGGGACCGCTCGGGCGGTCCTGCCGGGCGGTCAGGCGGTCAGGTTCGCCTCCCGCACCAGCTCGAACACGCCGCCTTCCGCGTCCTCGGACAGCAGGTACGACTGGGCCTCGCCCACGTGGAAGTACATGCCGTGCAGCTCCAGGTCTCCGGCGCCCAGCGCCCGGGCCACCGAGTCGTGGGCGCGCAGGTGCTCCAGCTGCTGGACCACGTTGGCCAGGCACAGCCGCTCGGCCGTGTCGGCGGCCCCGCGTCCGGCCAGCCGGGGCCGGGTGCGACCGGGTTCGTGGCCCTGCTCCTGCTCGTTGCCGTCCGCGTCGACGTCCGGCAGGGCGCGCTCCAGGCTGGGCAGGCCGTGCCGCAGCCACCGCTGGAGGGGCGTGCGCGCACCCCCGGGTTCGGCGCCGAGCAGCGCCTGCATCGCCCCGCACCCGGAGTGTCCGCACACCGTGATGGACCGCACCTTCAGTACGTCCACGGCGTATTCGATCGCCGCGGCCACCGAGTCGTCGCCGCTCTCCTCGCCGGGCAGCGGCACGAAGTTGCCGACGTTGCGCACCACGAACAGGTCGCCGGGACCGCTGGAGGTGATCATCGATGTGACCACCCGCGAGTCGGCACAGGTCAGGAAGAGCTGGGAGGGCTGCTGCCCCTCCCGGGCCAGCCGGGCCAGCTCACGGCGCATCAGCGGGCCGGTGTTGCGGTGGAACGCGCTGATCCCACGGGCGAGTTCGTGTCCGGTGGGCCCGTCGGCGGCACCGGACGCGCCTGTTGCGGCTGTTGCGCCTCTTGTGCTTCTTGTGACGGGTGCGTTCGGGCCGGTCGCGGTGTCGAGGTTCCCGTCGGGGGATCCGTCGGTGGCCGCCTGGGCGTCCGCGCCGGGTGGTGGGGCCGTCGGCGGGTGTTCGCACTGGTGGTTGCGCCAGGGGGTCCAAGGACGGCAGCGGCAGCCGTCCTCCTCAGCCGGTTCGGAGATCCGGGTGCCGGGCCGGCGGCCGGTGATGTCGACGCGGCCGCCCTGTGCGGTGTGCGTCTTCTGCCAGTCCTGCAGCGTCTCGTACGCCGCGTGGTCCATGAACGACCCGTCCAGCTCGACGACGGCGTCCGCTCCGTGGGGCACCTGGTGCAGGACCCGGCTGAGCCGCGGCACGGCGAGGAAGGTCAACTGGCCGCGTACGTGTACGTGGTGGACTCCCTCCGTGTCGTCATGAGTGATCCGGGTGCGGGTGAGCCGGTGCAGGGCGACGCCGACGGCGACGGCGATGCCCAGTGCGACGCCCTCCAGGACGCCGAGGAACACCACGCCACAGGTGGTGACCGCGTAGACCAGCACCTCACGGTGGCGGGTCACCGTACGGATGTGGTTCAGCGACACCATCTTGAGGCCGACGGCCATGACCAGGGCGGCGAGCGAGGCGAGCGGGATGAGCTCCAGGGCCGGGACCATCAGCAGTGCGGCGATCACTACGAGAACGCCGTGCAGCATCGTGGAGTTCCGGCTGACGGCGCCCGCCGCCACGTTCGCGGAACTGCGCACGGCCACACCGGCGATGGGCAGTCCGCCGAGCGACCCGGAGACGATGTTGGCGGCGCCCTGACCGAGCAGTTCCCGGTCGAGGTTGGAGCGCTTGACGCGGCCGGTCAGAACGGGCCGGGCGGCGACGAGTTTGTCGACGGCGACCGCGCCGAGCAGGGACTGCACGCTGCACACCAGCGTGGTGGTGAGGACGGCGGCGAGGAGACCGAGTACCGGACCGTCGGGCATCGCGGCCAGGGCGTGGCTGCTCCAGGACGGCAGGTCGACCTTGGGCAGGCGAAGCCCGGTGAGGGCGGCGACCGCGGTGCCACCCGCGACGGCGATCAGGGCGGCGGGCAGCTTGCCCAGGACCTGGCCCGCCCGGCCGGGGATGCGGGGCCAGAGCAGCAACAGGGTCAGGGTCAGCGCGCTCACGGCCAGGTCGGCCGGGTGGAGGTTCGCCAACTGGGCGGGCAGCGCGACCAGGTTGTCGGGCACGGAGCTCTGGGGGGTGCCGCCGAGGACGATGTGCAGCTGGGCCACGGCGATGGTGACGCCGATGCCGGCGAGCATGCCGTGCACGATGGCGGGGCTCACGGCGAGCGCCGAGCGTGCCACGCGCAGGCAGCCCAGCCCCAGCTGGGCGATCCCGGCGAAGACGGTGATGGCGCAGGTCGTACGCCATCCGTACTGCTGGATGATGTCGGCGGTCACCACGGTGAGCCCGGCGGCGGGGCCGCTGACCTGGAGGGGGCAGCCGCCGATCCGTCCGGCGACGATCCCGCCCACCGCGGCGGCGACGAGGCCCGCCTGGAGGGGGGCGCCGGTGGCGAGGGCGATACCCAGGGAGAGGGGGAGGGCGATCAGGAAGACCGCGATCGCGGCCGAGACGTCGGCACCCGCGACGCGGAAGCGCCGGGGGCCGTGGGGCGGCGGGCTGTGGGGTTGGTGGACGTGCTTGGTCCGGGCCGAATCGGCGCGGGCGGGGACGCAGGCTGACATGTTCCGTCTCCTGAGGGTCCGTTCGATTACAGCGAGTAAATAGAGAGTAATTCAGAGTAAAGAAGAGGCATAGGTTTTTAGCGCGAATGGAGTAACGCCCCGCGCATTCGAGTGGAGCAGTTATTTCATCGGCTTGTCGTACTAATTCCTTCTCATTTCCGTGTCACCTTGACGGCGCTGACGGCACGGCCCGGCTCAGCACCCGACATCGCCTAGTCGGCGTTGGCCCGAGAGAAGGAAGAAGGTGGGCGGACATGGCCGCCACCCGCAGGATGGCCTCCCGCAAGACGGCCGCGCGCGCCGTGGTCGCCGCGGTCTGCGCCGCGTCGCTGGCCGGTTGCGCGATCGACAACGGCACCGGTTCCGGCGAAGGGACGCAAGGTCCGGAGAAGGGGAAGGGAAAGGCGGCACCGGCGCCCAAGAACGCGGTCCGGCTGATCGGTGACGGTTCCACCGCGTACACCGGGGCCCAGCCGCACCTGCCCCGGCCCGAACGTCTCAAGCCCGGTCAGAAGCCCCCGCAGTTCGTGGTGTTCTCGTGGGACGGCGCGGGTGAGGACAGTCAGAAGTTGTTCTCCCACTTCCGCGAAGTGGCCAAGGAGAACAACGCCACCATGACGTACTTCCTGAGCGGCGTGTACATGCTGCCGACCGAGAAGCGGGACCTGTACAACCCGCCCCAGCACTCCCCGGGCCGCTCCGACATCGGCTTCAACGACGAACAGGGCATCGCCGACACCGTCAAGCAGCTGCGGCTGGCGTGGCAGGAGGGCAACGAGATCGGCACCCACTTCAACGGGCACTTCTGCGGCGCCGGCGGCGGGGTCGGCGAGTGGTCCGTCGAGGAGTGGAAGGAGGAGATCAGCCAGGCCAAGCAGTTCGTGAAGACCTGGAAGACCAACACCGGGATGAAGAACGCGGCGCCCCTGCCCTTCGACTACGAGAAGGAGTTGATCGGCGCCCGCACCCCGTGCCTGGAGGGCCAGAAGAACTTCATGAAGGCGGCGAGCCAGATGGGCTTCCGCTACGACAGCAGCGGGGTGAACAACCAGGTCTGGCCGTCGAAGAAGGAGGGCCTGTGGGACCTGTCGATGCAGCTCGTGCCGTTCCCCGGCCACTCCTACGAGCAGCTCACCATGGACTACAACTACATGGTCAACCAGTCGGGCACCGCCACCCAGGGCGACCCCGCCAAGCGCGAGTTCTGGGGCGACCAGATGCGTGACAGCCTGCTCAAGGGCTTCGAGCGGGCCTACGACGGAAATCGCGCGCCGCTGATCATCGGCAACCACTTCGAGTCCTGGAACGGCGGCACCTACATGCGCGCCGTGGAGGAGGTCATCGAGACGGTGTGCAACAAGGAGGAGGTGCGCTGTGTCTCCTTCCGGCAACTCGCGGACTGGCTGGACGCCCAGGACCCCAAGGTCCTGAAGAAGCTGCGCACCCTCGGCGTCGGTGAGGCTCCGAAGAAGGGCTGGGCGTCCTTCCTGTCGGCCGCGCCCGCACCGGCGCCCAAGGGTGTGCCCGGGGCGCCGGCCGCCAAGCAGTAGGGCTGCCGGGGCCGCCGCCCGGTCGGAGGCGTACGAGGTCGCGGTGACCCGCGGGTCACGCGGGGGCGGCGACCTCCTCGCCGAGGACGAAACCGGGGTCGACCTGCGCCGCCAGGTCGTCCCCGGTGCGCTCGTTGCCCCAACTGTGGGCGTTCTTCAGATGGAAGTGGACCATCTGCTGGGTGTAACGCGCCCAGTCCCGCAGCTCGTACGTCGCGTCGACGGCCGTGTGCAGTGTGCGCAGCGCCCGGCCGTTGGTCTCCTCCAGCAGCTCGAACCGGGGCGGGCGGCCCTTCTCCATGGCGCGCACCCAGTCCGAGTGCCCGACGGTGACCAGCAGGTCGTCCCCGACCTCGTCGCGCAGGAAGTCGAGGTCGTCCTGCCCCTGCACCTTGTTGCCGACGACCTTCAGGGTGACGCCGAAGTCGCGGGCGTACTCCTTGTACTGGCGGTAGACGGAGACCCCCTTGCGGGTCGGCTCGGCGACGAGGAACGTGATGTCGAAGCGGGTGAACATGCCGGAGGCGAACGAGTCGGAGCCGGCGGTCATGTCCACCACGACGTACTCGTCACGCCCGTCGACCAGGTGGTTCAGGCACAGCTCCACCGCCCCTGTCTTGGAGTGGTAGCAGGCGACCCCCAGGTCGGCGTCCGTGAAAGGCCCGGTGACCATCAAACGGACGGCCCCGCCGTCGAGTTCCACCGGCCGGGCGCAGGCGTCGTAGACGGGGTTGTCCTCGCGCACGCGCAGTAGGCGCGAGCCCTCGCCGGGCGGTGTCGTTTTGATCATCTTCTCGGTGGAGGCGATGCGCGGGTTGGTGCCGCGCAGGTGGTCCTTGATCAGCGAAAGGTGCTCGCCCATCGCGGGCAGCCCGGCCGCCTCCGCGTCGTCGAGACCCAGCGCTGCCCCCAGGTGCTGGTTGATGTCGGCGTCGATCGCGACGACGGGTGCGCCGGTGGCGGCGAGGTGGCGGACGAACAGGGAGGACAGGGTGGTCTTGCCGCTGCCGCCCTTCCCGACGAAAGCAATTTTCATGTTCACCAAGCGTAGTGGCTCGATAGCTGTAGGTGGCATGGGAGACGGGCGGCGGGTGAAGAAGACCACTCATTCGTGGGGCACGGCGCCGGGTTGCGTAGGGTCTTACTCATGAGTACGACAGGCGCGAACGCCGATCCGCTCGCGGCCCTGGGCGCCCTGCCCGGCGTGGCCGAGTCCGTCGAGTCCGTACGCAAGGCCGTGGACCGCGTCTACGGCCACCGGATCATGCGGCGCCGCAGCAACGAGATCACCTCCGAGGCGGCACTGCGCGGCGCCCGGGGTTCGGCGGCGCTGTCCGGGGCGGACTGGGCCCTGGAGGAGGTGCGCCGGCGCAGCGACTTCAGTGGCGACGACGAGGCCCGCGCGGTCGGCGCCGCGTTGCGGCTGACCGCCGAGGCGGGGCAGCTGCTGTCCATCTGGCGGCAGTCACCGCTGCGCGTGCTGGCCCGGCTGCACCTGGTGGCGGCCGCGGACAAGGCCGACCAGGTGGGGCGGCCCCGCCAGAACGGCGAGCCGGTGGACGAACCGCTGGTCGAGCTGCCGCTGCCCGACGCCGAGGAGGCGCACGGCCGCCTGGACGGGCTGGCCGCGCTGGTCGCGGCCGGCGGTTCCGCGCCGGCACTGGTGACGGCCGCGGTGGTGCACGGGGAGCTGCTGGCGCTGCGCCCCTTCACCTCCGACAACGGCCTGGTCGCGCGCGCGGCGGAGCGCATCGTCCTGGTCGGCAGCGGACTGGATCCCAAGTCGGTGTGCCCGGCCGAGGTCGGTCACGCGGAGCTGGGGCGCGCGGCCTACCTGGCGGCGCTCGACGGCTACGTCTCCGGAACCCCGGAGGGCATGGCCGCCTGGATCGCCCACTGCGGAAAGGCGGTCGCCCTCGGTGCCCGCGAGTCGACGGCGGTGTGCGAGGCGCTCCAGCGCGGGGCGGCGTAGCACAGAAATGCGGCGGTACGAGGTGCTCGTACCGCCGCTGGCATGACCACCCGGTTACCAAGCGTCCTCGATATGTGCCCATCAAGCCGGGAACTTCGCCCGTGACCTGGTGCGGCTGGCCCGTAATCGACGGGTCGACGTCGCGTGGGTGCCCGGTGTCCATGCGCGGTCCGTGGGGCCAAATGCGTGTTTAAGGTGATCCTTTCGGATGTCCTTGGTCTCGCGGGCCGTTGAGTCCTTTGTACTACCGGTCCCGAGTAAGCGGAAGTGCTCGCCGCACTTCTTTACTTTTGCGGTCATACGCGGGTGAAAGGGCTGATCCGGTCGACCGCGACGAGGCGGCAGCCGATCGGCCCGGGGGCCCCGATCAGGCCGCCGCGGACCGCCGTCGGCTCGCGTACCAGACGAGACCCGCGGTCGCCGCCGCGGCGCCTATCGCGGCGGCCGCGACGAGGGCGGGACGCGGGGGCACGGAGAACCCCCCGATCCGCTGCTTGAGCCGCACCGGGCGATGGAAATCCAGAATCGGCCACTCGCGCGCGAGGGCTTCCCGGCGCAGCGCCCGGTCCGGGTTGACCGCGTGGGGGTGGCCGACGGCCTCCAGCATCGGCAGGTCGGTCGCCGAGTCGCTGTAGGCGTAGCAGCGGGACAGGTCGTACCCCTCGGACCCGGCCAGCTCCCGGATCGCCTCCGCCTTGGTCGGGCCGTACGCGTAGTACTCCACCTCTCCGGTGAAGCAGCCGTCCGCGCCGACGATCATGCGGGTCGCCACCACCCGGTCCGCGCCGAGCAGCTCACCGATCGGCTCGACCACCTCGGCGCCCGAGGTCGAGACGATCACCACGTCGCGGCCGGCGGTGTGGTGCTCCTCGATCAGGGAGGCCGCCTCGTCGTAGATGATCGGGTCGATCAGGTCGTGCAGGGTCTCGGCGACGAGTTCCTTGACCAGTTGGACGTCCCACCCGCGGCACAGCGCGGAGAGGTACTCGCGCATCCGCTCCATCTGGTCGTGGTCGGCTCCGCCGGCGAGGAACACGAACTGGGCATATGCGGTACGCAACACGGCCCTGCGGTTGATCAGCCCGCCTTGGTAGAACGACTTGCTGAACGTGAGCGTGCTCGACTTCGCAATGACCGTCTTGTCCAGGTCAAAGAAGGCCGCCGTGCGGGGCATGGAGTGAGGCGCGGAGTGGGGCGAGGAGTGGTTTTCCACAACCCTGAGCATAGGCGCAGCCCATTCGGCGTAAGCTGTGGCGCGTGGGTTTGCCTGAGAGGGCTCTCGGGTACACCATGGAAGTCACGGATCGTTCGCGACCGTGCTAACCCGGTCCGACTCCTCCCCCCCCCGAGTCGGCCGTGGAGACGACCCCCGCTCTCCCCCCCGGCGGGGGTCGTCGCATGTCCGGGTGGGTTTTCCGCTCTTCTTACGATCTGGGCCCCGTGCCGTTGCGGCGCGGGGCCCAGGCGTTGTCGCGGCCACCGTCCGCTACGCAGCGTAGTGACCGGACTGCTCTGCGGCAGTCGCACGCGGGGTGGAGCGGAACCGGAGGAGGGTCACCGGTTCGAGTGAGTCGATATTCACAATCATCGAGTTGTCCACAGTTTTTGACCAAGATCCACACGATTTCCCGGATCGCTGCACCGTGATTCCCATGCGTCCGGGCCGTGCCGAGTTCCATGGCCGGATCTGTTTGCCGGACGCGTGATGTGGGCCGCTCGTGCGGGGACCGCTTTCCGGTTCTTCACGCGGCCGCAAATCGCGGGGCCGCGGGGGCTGCGCGAGAGACCACGAGACGCGGGGCGCGGCCGAGGGGGCCGCGCCGAAGGGGGAAGGACCATGACCGGAACGATCACGCACGACCCGCCACCCGCCGCCGGAGGGCGGCAGAGCGGACCCCTGATCGTCACCGAGGACACGGAGCTCCTCGACGACCTGCTGCGCCTGTGCGCGGCCGCGGGCGCCACGCCGGAGGTGCACCACTCGGTGCCCATGACGCCGCCTTCGTTTCCTTCGGCGCCTTCGGCGCTGACGGCGGTGGCTTCCTCGGCGTCGCCCGCACCCGCGGCGGCCGGGAGGCGGACCGGATGGGAGACCGCGCCCCTGGTCCTCGTCGGGGACGACGCGGCGCGGCGGGTCCGGGGAGCGGTGCGGAGACGGGGAGTGGTCCTCGTGGGCCGCGATCAGGACGACTCGGGGATCTGGCAGCGGGCCGTCGAGATCGGCGCCGACCACGTCCTGATGCTGCCCGACGGTGAGCAGTGGCTGGTCGACCGCATCGCCGACGTCGCCGAGGGCGTCGGCCGTCCGGCCCTCACCGTCGGCGTCATCGGCGGCCGGGGCGGCGCCGGAGCGTCCACACTGGCCTGCGCGCTCGCCGTCACCTCCGCGCGGGAGGGGCTGCGCAGCCTCCTGGTGGACGCCGATCCCCTGGGCGGCGGCCTCGACGTCCTGCTCGGCGGTGAGACGGCCGAGGGGCTGAGGTGGCCGGCGTTCGCGGCGTCGCGAGGGCGGGTCGGCGGCGGTGCCCTGGAGGAATCGCTGCCCCAGTTGCATTCGCTGCGGGTGCTGAGCTGGGACCGCGGCGACTGCGTCGCGGTGCCGCCACAGGCCGTCCGCGCGGTGCTCGCGGCGGCCCGGCGAAGGGGCGGCACGGTCGTAGTCGACCTGCCCCGCCGGATCGACGACGGGGTCGCCGAGGTCCTCGCACAGCTCGACATCGGGCTCCTCGTCGTCCCCGCCGAGCTGCGGGCCGTCGCGGCGGCGGGCCGGGTGGCGGCGGCGGTGGGCATGGTGCTGCGCGACCTCCGGGTCGCGGTGCGCGGACCCTACGGCTCCGGACTCGACGACCGTGAGGTGGCCCGGTTGCTCGGCCTTCCGCTGGCCGGCGAGGTGCCGGTCGAGTCCGGCCTGCTGCGGGCCACGGAGAGCAGACGCCCCCCGGGCACACCCGCCCGCGGCCCGCTGGCGCGCTTCTGCCGCGGGTTCTGGGAACGGGCGCTGGCGGAGGCGGACGGGCACGGCGGGAGCGGCTCGTGAGGGGCGTGACCGGGTCGGTGGTGAGCGGTGGAAGGCGGGTCGAGATGGACGCGGTGTCGGTGGGAACACAGGGCGGGATTCCGGGGACGCCCGCGGGGGTGGCTGAGGGAGAGGCGACGGGAGGCAGGGCGCTCAGGGCCCCGGGGGGCTCCGACGGACTGGACACGCGGGCGGCTCCGGGCTGGGTGATCCGGCAGCCCGGCGGGACGCCTACGGGATCGTTGTCGCCTGCCGGTGGTGCTGGGCACCGGGCTTCCGGAGCATCGGTGGGCTCGGCAACCACGGCATGGGTGGGTTCGGCGCCCGCAGGGTTGACGGGACCGGCTTCCGGGCGGGCGCGGACGCGGGCGCAGGCGCAGGGCTCTCTGCGATCTCCGGCACCGGTCGCGCAGCACGGCCTCGGCGCCGCGCCCGGCATGCTCGACGCCGCGCCCGGCATGCTCGACGGTGTGCGGCGGTGGCTCGCCGAGAACGGGGCGGAGCCGACGCCCGCGCGAGTGGCGCAGGCACTGCGGGAGCAGGGGCGCGTGCTCGGGGACGCCGAGATCCTCGGTGCCGCCGCACAGCTCAGGTCGGAACTGGTCGGCAGCGGACCACTCGAGACGCTGCTCGCCGACCCCTCGGTGACCGACGTGCTGGTCTCCGCACCGGACCGGGTCTGGGTGGACCGGGGCGGCGGCCTGGAGCTGGCACCGGTCTCCTTCCCCGACGCGGCGGCGGTACGGCGGCTCGCGCAGCGCCTCGCGACCGTCGCCGGGCGACGGCTCGACGACGCACGGCCCTGGGTGGACGCCAGGCTGCCCGACGGCACCCGGCTGCACGCGGTGCTGCCACCGGTCGCCGTCGACTGCACCTGCCTCGCGCTGCGGGTCGTACGGCCGCGCGCCTTCACTCTCCACGAGTTGGCGGCGGCGGGCACCGTGCCGCCCGGCGGTGACCGCGTGCTGCGCGCCCTGCTGCGGGCCAGGCTGTCCTTCCTCGTCAGCGGCGGCACCGGCAGTGGCAAGACGACGCTGCTCAGCGCCCTGCTCGGACTGGTCGGACCGGACGAGCGCATCGTGCTGGCCGAGGACTCGGCGGAACTGCGACCCGACCACCCACACGTCGTCCGGCTGGAGACGAGACCGGCGAATCAGGAGGGCGCCGGTCTGGTCACCCTGGAGGACCTGGTGCGCCAGGCGCTGCGCATGCGGCCGGACCGGCTGGTCGTGGGTGAGGTGCGAGGCCCCGAAGTGGTCCATCTGCTCGCCGCGTTGAACACGGGCCACGAAGGCGGGTGCGGGACGGTGCACGCCAATGCCGCCGCCGACGTACCGGCGCGGCTGGAGGCGCTCGGCACGACCGCGGGCCTGAACCGCGCGGCTCTGCACAGTCAGCTCGCGGCGGCCCTCTCGGTGGTCCTCCACCTGGTCCGTGACCGCGCGGGACGGCGCCGGATCGCCGAGGTGCACGTACTGGAGCGGGACCCGTCGGGGCTGGTGAGGACGGTGCCGGCGCTGCGATGGGGGGCGGAGGCCTTCGTGGCCGAACGCGGCTGGCAGCGGCTGCGGGAGCTGTTGCGCGGCGCGGGGGACGAAGAGCGGGCGGTCGGACGGGAGGCGCGGAGGTGATCAGCATGACGGTGACCGGCACTCCGGTGACGGGCATGCCGGGCACGGGCGAGCTGTCGACGGGCGCGGTCCTGGTGTGCCTGGGCGCGGCCGCCTGGTTGGCAGGAGGGTGGCACTCAGGCGTACGGCGGGCGCGGACGGTCCTCGCCGAGGGCCGGACGAGCGCGACCGATAGGCCGAGTGGGACTGACAGGTCTGGTGGGACGCGCGCTGCCGGGCCGCCCGCGGCGCGTCGGATGACGGAGGGGTTGGGGCGTCTCAGGGGCCGGCTGAGGCCCGAGTGGTGGTCACTGGCCGCCGGGCTGGTGCTGGCGATCGTGGGCACCTCGGTGCTGCCGGTCGTCGCGGGGGCGGCCGGAGTGCCGGTACTGCGGCGGGTGAGGTTGGCCGGTCGGGAGCGGCGGGCCAAGGAACACCGGCAGGACGCGGTGATCGCCCTGTGCGGGACGCTCGCCGGGGAGGTGCGGGCGGGTCGGCAACCGGGCGAGGCGCTCCTGTGCGCCGCGCACGACTCCGCCGGGCTCGGTGAGGCGCAGGCGGCGGTGCTCGCGGCGGCCCGGTTCGGCGGGGACGTCCCCGGGGCGCTGGCGTTGGCGGCCGGGCAGCCCGGCGCCGAGGGACTGCGCGGGCTCGCGGCGTGCTGGCGGGTCGCGGTCGACCAGGGCGCGGGGCTCGCGGCCGGTCTCGACCGGCTGGAGGGCGTGCTGCGTGCCGAGCGGGACCAGCGTTCGGACCTGCGCGCCCAGTTGGCCGGCGCCCGGGCCACCGCCGTGATGCTCGCCGGTCTTCCGGTCCTGGGCCTCCTGCTCGGCGTCGCCCTCGGGTCCGACCCCCTGCACGTGCTGCTGCACACCGGTGCGGGGGTGGGCTGTCTGCTGGCCGGCGGGATTCTGGAGAGCCTGGGCGTGTGGTGGGTGACGCGGATCGTGCGCGGAGCGGAGGCGACTTCGTGAACGGCGACTTTGTCCACAGGCTGGGGGCGGCGGTGGCGATGGTGCTGGTCGTCGGCCGGCTGACGCGCGGTCTTGGAGTCGCGCGGCGGGGCCGGGCGCTGCGCAGGCGGCTCAGGGGCCTACTGGCACCGCAGCCGGCGCCGGTCCGCTCCGCCGCGCGACGCGCCGAAGCGCTGAGCGCCCTGCGCCCGTGGCTGCCGCTGGTCGGCACGGTGGGCGCCGGCTGGGCCCTGGTCGGCGGTGCGGTCGGGGTCCTGGTGGGGCTGGTGGGCGCGGCCGCGCTGTGGCGTTGGAGTGCCCGGCGTTCGGCCGCGGGCACGGAGGCGGCGGAGGTTGCCGCCGCGCAAGCCGCTCGCCAGCTGCCTCTGGCGGCCGATCTGCTGGCGGCCTGCATCGCGGCGGGCGCGAGTCCGGTGGCGGCGGCGCGGGCGGTCGGCGAGGCCCTGGGCGGACCGGTCGGGGACGCGCTGGGGCGCGGTGCCGCGGAGGTGCGCCTCGGTGGCGAACCAGCTGGTGCCTGGCGGGGGTTGGCCGGCGTCCCGGGGGCCTTACCCCTGGCGCGGCTGCTGGAGCGGGCCGAGGTGTCCGGCCTGCCCGCGGCGGGCCCGGTCGCCCGCCTGGCTGCCCAGGCCCGTGCCGACTGGGCCCGCACCACGACGGTCCGGGCCCGTCGAGCGGCCGTCATGGTCACCGCGCCGGTGGGGCTGTGCTTTCTGCCCGCGTTCATCGCGGTGGGCGTACTGCCGGTGGTCATCGGACTGGCCGGCGGAGTGCTGGGTCGCGGGGGAGGCGGTGGCTGACGGGTCGGGACGTCGGACGAGCAGCAGTCGAGCAATGGATGAGCAAGCGAGCAACGGAATCGAGCCTTACGGGGGTTGCGATGTATCAGATGGTGCGGGCACGGCTGGGTGCCCTGGTGGGCGGAGTACTCGGGGCGGTGCGACGGCAGGCCGCGCGGCGGGACGCGGGAATGGTCACCTCCGAGTACGCGATGGGGATCGTCGCGGCGGTGGCCTTCGCCGTGGTCCTGTACAAGGTCGTCACGAGCGGCACGGTCAGTGCGGAGCTGCAGGGCATCGTGAAGGGGGCTCTCGATGCGCGGATGTGAAAGGGCGGTGAGAGCCGGGACCCCGGCTCGCGGTGCGTGCGGAAGCCGCCTGCGCGGAGCCCCGGAGGCCGGGGCGAGCACGGGGCCGGACAGCGGATTCGTGACGGCGGAGGCCGCCGTGGTGCTTCCCGTGCTGGTGGTGTTCGCGATGGCGCTGGTGTGGGGGCTGCTCGTGGTGGCCGCTCAGATCCAGTGCGTGGACGCGGCCCGGGCTGGGGCCCGTGCGGCGGCACGACAGGACCCGGAAGACGCGGTCATGGAGCTGGCCCGTGCGGCGGCACCACGCGGAGCGCGGGTCACGGTGAACCGGGAGGCGGGCCTGGTCCGTGTGGTCGTGGTGGCCGAGCCACCGGCACTGCACGGACTGCCCTTCGAAGTACGGGAGGAAGCCGTGGCTTCGGCGGAGCAGACGGTGGGGACGGACCCGACGGCGACGGAACCGGTGGGGGCCGAGCCGTGAGGGACCGAACCGGTGAGGGCCGAGCCGTGAGCGGCGGAACCGGTGGAGGCCGGCCCATGAGGGACGCGACCTGTGAGGGCGGCGCCGTGGGAGACGCGACCGGTGAGGGCGGCGCCGTGAGGGACGGTGCCGGTGGAGGTCGAGCCATGAGTGCCTCCGACCAGGGCTCGGCGACCGTGTGGAGCGTTGCCGCCGTCGCCGTTCTGTGTTTCGTGTTCGGCATCGTGCTGGCCCTGGGGCAGGCCGTCGTGGCCCGGCACCGCGCGGCGGGCGGCGCCGATCTGGCGGCGCTCGCCGCGGCGGACGACTGGGCGCAGGGCGCCGCGGCGGCGTGCGAAAGGGCCGGGCGGGTCGCGCGGGCGCAGGAGGTGCGGTTGGTGCGCTGCGTGCTCACCGGGCAGATCTCGGACGTGACGGCGGCGTCGGGCAGAGGGCCGTTCACGGCGGAGGTCCGGGCGAGGGCGGGCCCCGCCCCGCTCGAAACGCCCGCGCCCGCACCACTCCCGCCCGCACCACTCCCGCCCGCGCCACCCCCTCCTGAGCCGCCCCCGTCCTCCGCGCGGTCCCTCCCGCCTACCTCGCTTGCTCCGCCTGCTCCGCCTCCGCCGCCCCCCGCAGCAGCACCGTGAGGAGCCGTACCGCTCCCCGCTTGTGCAGCGGATCGTTGCCGTTGCCGCACTTGGGGGACTGGATGCAGGACGGACAGCCCGCGTCGCACTCGCAGGAGGCGATGGCTTCGCGGGTTGCGGTGAGCCAGTCGCGGGCCGTGTGGAAGGCCCGCTCGGCGAAGCCCGCGCCGCCGGGGTGGCCGTCGTACACGAAGACCGTCGGCAGCAGCGTGTCGGGGTGCAGGGGGACCGACACGCCGCCGATGTCCCAGCGGTCGCAGGTCGCGAACAGGGGCAGCATGCCGATCGAGGCGTGCTCGGCGGCGTGCAGGGCCCCGCCGAGGATTTCCGGGTTGATCCGGGCCGCGTCCAACTGGTCCTCGGTGACCGTCCACCACACCGCGCGGGTGCGCAGCGTACGAGGAGGGAGGTCGAGCTTCGTCTCGCCCAGGACCTCGCCGGTGATCAGGCGCCGGCGCAGGAAGGAGACCACCTGGTTGGTGACCTCGACGGAGCCGTAGCAGAGGCGCCCGTCGCCCCAGGGGACCTCGATGTCGGTCTCCAGCACCGAGATCGCCGTGGTGTCGCGGGCCACCGTCGAGTAGGCGGGGGTGGCCTGCTCGACCAGCGCGACGGAGTCCTCCAGGTCCAGGGAGCGGACGAGGTACGTGCGCCCCTGGTGGAGGTGCACGGCGCCCTCGTGGACGGCCGTGTGGGCGGCACCGGCGTCCACGGTGCCCAGCAGCCGTCCCGTGCCCTCCTCGACGACCTGGACCGGGCGCCCGCCCTCGCCTCGGATGTCCGTCAGGTCGGCGGCCCGCTCACGGCGGGTCCAGTGCCAGGCCCGGGTCCGGCGGCGCAGCAGCTTCGCCGCCTCCAGCTGGGGCAGCAGCTCCTCGCAGGCGGGACCGAAGAGCTTCAGGTCCTCCTCGGTAAGAGGCAGTTCCGCCGCCGCCGCGCACAGGTGGGGGGCGAGGACGTACGGGTTGTCCGGGTCGAGGACGGTGGACTCCACCGGCTGGTCGAAGAGGGCCTCCGGGTGGTGGACGAGGAAGGTGTCCAGCGGGTCGTCACGGGCGACCAGCACGGCCAGCGCCCCCTGTCCGGCCCGTCCGGCCCGGCCCGCCTGCTGCCACAGTGAGGCCCGCGTGCCCGGGTACCCGGCGATCACCACGGCGTCCAGGCCGGAGATGTCGAGGCCGAGTTCGAGGGCGTTCGTCGCCGCGAGGCCGAGGAGGTCGCCGGAGTGCAGGGCGCGTTCCAGGGCGCGGCGCTCCTCGGGGAGGTAACCGCCCCGGTACGCCGCCACGCGCCCGGCCAGGGAGCGGTCGACCTCGGCCAGACGCTCCTGGGCGATCACCGAGATCAGCTCCGCGCCACGCCGGGAGCGGACGAAGGTGATCGAGCGCATGCCCTGCACCGTGAGGTCGGTGAGCAGGTCGGCGGCTTCCGCGGTGGCCGTGCGGCGGACCGGTGCACCCTTCTCGCCCTCCAGCTCGGTCAGCGGCGGTTCCCACAGGGCGAACACCAGTTCACCGCGGGGTGACGCGTCGTCGGCGACCTCGATCACCGGGAGCCCGGTGAGCCGGCGGGCCGCCACCGAGGGTTCGGCGGCGGTGGCGGAGGCGAGTAGGAACACGGGCGACGCGCCGTAGCGCGCACACAGTCTGCGCAGTCTGCGCAGCACCTGGGCGACGTGGGAGCCGAAGACGCCCCGGTAGGTGTGGCACTCGTCGATGACGACGTACTTCAGTGCCTTCAGGAACGACGACCAGCGGGGGTGGGAGGGCAGGATGCCGCGGTGCAGCATGTCCGGGTTGGTCAGGACGTACGTTCCGTACTGGCGGATCCACTCGCGTTCCTCGAACGGCGTGTCGCCGTCGTAGACCGCGGCCCGCACGGAAGTCCGGAGAGGTTGTGAAAGTTCCTTCACCGACCGGCACTGGTCGGCCGCCAGGGCCTTGGTGGGGGCCAGGTAGAGGGTCGTGGCGCCACGCCCGTTGGGCGCCTCGGAGCCGTCCACGAGGGTCGACAGGACCGGCACCAGATAGGCCAGGGACTTGCCCGACGCGGTGCCGGTGGCGACGACCACCGAGTCGCCGTCCAGGGCGTGCTCGGCCACGCGTGCCTGGTGGGCCCAGGGGTGTTCGATGCCCGCGGCCCGTACCGCGGCCAGGACCTCCGGTCGAATCCGGTCCGGCCAGACGGCATGACGGCCCGCACGCGGGGGCAAGTGCTCCGTATGAGTGATGCGCGCAGCCCGGCTCGGTCCCGCGGCGAGCCGGTCCAGGAGCATGCCCGGTTCCGGCCGGGAGCCGGGCTCCGCCGGGGATCGATCGGGTCGGTGATTCTTGGCCATCGGCACCGAGTCTGTCACTGGCGTGACGGACAATGGGACCAAGGCGTCGTGCACGCCTGCCGGTAAGTGATTGAATGCCATCGCGGCTGGCGAACCGTCCTGGGGGCTTCAAGCCGAGGTGTCCCGAGGGACGACCGCTCGATAGCAAGGTGCTGGAGGATCCGTGGACCTGTCCCTGTCGACCCGTACCGTCGGCGATCGTACGGTCGTCGAGGTCGGTGGCGAAATTGACGTATACACCGCGCCCAAGCTGCGTGAGCAGCTGGTCGAGCTCGTGAACGACGGGAGTTTCCACCTCGTCGTCGACATGGAGGGCGTGGACTTCCTCGACTCCACAGGGCTCGGCGTACTGGTGGGTGGACTGAAGCGGGTGCGTGCCCATGAGGGCTCGCTGCGGCTGGTCTGCAACCAGGAGCGCATTCTCAAGATCTTCCGTATCACCGGCCTCACCAAGGTGTTCCCCATTCACACCTCGGTCGAGGAAGCGGTGGCGGCCACCGACTGACGACCGGTCCCGGGCCTCTTGGGGCCCGGGACAGCAAGTAGAACGAGGGGGGTCCGGGCTGTCGGCGGCCCGGACCCTCGAAAGCACGCCCGCAGTTCCGAGGGGGATGCATGGCCACCGTCGAACTCCGTTTCAGCGCGCTGCCCGAGCACGTCCGTACCGCCCGTCTGGTGGCGGCCGCGGTGGCGCGCAGGGCCGGAGTGGACGAGGCCGTCCTCGACGAGGTCAGGCTCGCCGTCGGCGAGGCCTGCACCCGGGCCGTGGGCCTGCATCAGCACGTCGGCATCACGGCGCCGGTCAAGGTGTCGCTGATCGAGGAGGAGAAGCAGTTCTCCATCGAGGTCGGTGACGAGGCGCCGCACGCGGTCCCCGGGGTCAAGACCTCGGGGGACGCCGCCGACGAGCTGGAGGCCGAGGAGGACGAGATGGGCCTCGCGGTGATCAGCGGACTCGTCGACGACGTGGAGGTCTCGGCGGGCGAGGACGGCGGACTGATCCGCATGACCTGGCCCACCGCGCCGGCGGTGCTGCCGCCGATCTGATCCCCCGCGTCACCCGGAGGGCCCCACCTGGTGGGGCCCTTTGCCATGCGCGGACATACATTGGTGCCGTGCGGGCGTTAAGTGAATTCATTCACGATCAATCGCATGAAGAATTGATCACCGAGCCGTTCATGAAACGGATCACGAAACGGGTCATCGAGCGGATCACGGAATTAATGCCGGAGGGCCATTACTACTTCTACTACTTCCGGTGTCCTTGTGGTTGACAGAGCAATTCCTTTTGTCGTGCACTGTTTTGATCGGCTTCCGGTACCTACAATCCCGTCCACATCTTGAGCTCAGCCCAAGCGTCAAGGAGGACGAATGGCGGAGCTTCCTACCTCTCATCTCGCGGCTGCCGTGCTGACCGACGGAAACCGCGTGCTGGTCGCGGTCATCGCGGTCGTCGCGCTGGCAGCACTGGTGCTCGCCGGTGTCCTGGTGCGCCAGGTGCTCGCGGCGGGCGAGGGAACCGACAGCATGAAGAAGATCGCGGCGGCCGTCCAGGAAGGCGCGAATGCCTACCTGGCCCGGCAGTTGCGCACGCTCGGCGTATTCGCCGTCGTCGTGTTCTTCCTGCTCATGCTGCTGCCCGCGGACGACTGGAATCAACGTGCCGGACGTTCGATCTTCTTCCTGATCGGCGCGGCGTTCTCGGCGGCCACCGGCTATATCGGCATGTGGCTCGCCGTGCGCAGCAATGTGCGCGTCGCCGCGGCGGCCCGGGAAGCGACACCGGCCCCCGGCGAACCGGAAAAGGATCTCACTCTCGTCTCGCACAAAGCGACGAAGATCGCGTTTCGCACGGGCGGCGTCGTCGGCATGTTCACGGTGGGGCTGGGCCTGCTGGGCGCCTGCTGCGTGGTGCTGGTGTACGCGGCCGACGCGCCGAAGGTCCTGGAGGGCTTCGGCCTCGGCGCCGCGCTGATCGCGATGTTCATGCGCGTCGGCGGCGGCATCTTCACCAAGGCCGCCGACGTCGGCGCCGACCTGGTCGGCAAGGTCGAACAGGGCATCCCGGAGGACGATCCGCGCAATGCCGCGACCATCGCCGACAACGTGGGCGACAACGTCGGCGACTGCGCGGGCATGGCGGCCGACCTCTTCGAGTCGTACGCCGTCACCCTGGTGGCCGCGCTGATCCTCGGCAAGGTGGCGTTCGGCGACTCCGGGCTGGCGTTCCCGCTGCTGGTCCCGGCGATCGGCGTGCTCACGGCCATGATCGGCATCTTCGCGGTGGCGCCCCGGCGGTCCGACCGCAGCGGCATGAGCGCGATCAACCGGGGCTTCTTCATCTCCGCGGTGATCTCGCTGGTGCTGGTGGCGGTCGCCGTCTTCGTCTACCTGCCCGGCAAGTACGCCGACCTCGACGGTGTCACCGACGCGGCGATCGCGGGCAAGAGCGGCGATCCGCGGATCCTGGCGCTGGTCGCCGTCGCGATCGGCATCGTGCTCGCCGCCCTGATCCAACAGCTCACCGGCTACTTCACCGAGACCACCAGGCGCCCGGTCAAGGACATCGGCAAGACCTCGCTCACCGGGCCCGCCACCGTCGTCCTCGCCGGAATCTCGCTCGGCCTCGAATCCGCCGTCTACACCGCCCTGTTGATCGGCCTCGGCGTCTACGGGGCCTTCCTGCTCGGCGGTACGTCGATCATGCTGGCGCTGTTCGCGGTGGCGCTGGCCGGCACCGGACTGCTCACCACGGTCGGTGTGATCGTCGCCATGGACACCTTCGGGCCGGTCTCCGACAACGCGCAGGGCATCGCCGAGATGTCCGGCGACGTCGAGGGCGCCGGCGCCCAGGTGCTCACCGACCTGGACGCCGTCGGCAACACCACCAAGGCCATCACCAAGGGCATCGCCATCGCCACCGCCGTACTGGCCGCCGCGGCCCTCTTCGGGTCGTACCGCGACGCCATCACCACCGGCGCGGCGGACGTGGGCGAGAAGCTCAGCGGCGAGGGCGCGCCGATGAACCTGATGATGGACATCTCACAGCCCAACAACCTCGTCGGGCTCATCGCCGGTGCCGCGGTCGTCTTCCTCTTCTCGGGGCTGGCGATCAACGCGGTGTCGCGGTCGGCGGGCGCGGTGGTCTACGAGGTGCGGCGGCAGTTCCGGGAACGGCCCGGAATCATGGACTACAGCGAGAAACCCGAGTACGGCAAGGTCGTCGACATCTGCACCAGGGACGCCCTGCGGGAACTCGCCACGCCCGGACTGCTCGCCGTGATGGCGCCCATCTTCATCGGGTTCACGCTCGGCGTCGGCGCGCTCGGCGCGTTCCTGGCGGGCGCGATCGGCGCCGGGACGCTGATGGCGGTGTTCCTCGCCAACTCCGGTGGTTCCTGGGACAACGCCAAGAAACTCGTCGAGGACGGCCACCACGGCGGCAAGGGCAGCGAGGCCCATGCCGCCACCGTCATCGGCGACACGGTCGGCGACCCGTTCAAGGACACTGCGGGCCCGGCGATCAACCCGCTGCTGAAGGTCATGAACCTGGTGGCGCTGCTCATCGCGCCGGCGGTCATCAAGTTCTCCTACGGAGCCGACAAGAGCGTCGGCGTACGGGTACTGATCGCCGTCGTCGCGTTCGCCGTCATCGCGGCGGCCGTCTACGTGTCCAAGCGGCGCGGGATCGCCATGGGCGACGAGGACGACGCCGATCCCGAACCCAAGTCGGCCGATCCGGCGGTGGTTTCGTAGCCTCCGCCCGCCGGGCCACCGCGCGGATTCGATCCGGGCACCGCTCAAGGGACGGGCGGACGGCGCGTGTTGACGCGTCGTCCGCCCGTTTCGCGCCCGCGTGCGCCACCTCACCGTGAGCCTTCTCTCTCTTGGTGCAAATGGCTTCAATACCGTCATAACGGCTGTTCGTCCGGTGGATGTCCCCCATCCGGCGTGTATGTTCCGGGGCCGAGAGCCATGGAAGGGACCAATCCGGTGAACAAGAAGCTCGCGGCCGCACTGTCCGGCGGTGCGGTACTGGTACTGGCGCTGACGGGATGCAGCAGCAGCGACGACAACGAGAAGCTGGACTCCTGGGCCAAGGAGGTCTGCGAGGGCGTGCAGCCGCAGGCCAAGAAGATCGAGGCGGCCAACGCGGCCATCCAGAAGGAGACCTCGGACAACAGCACTCCCGCCGAGGTCCAGAAGACCGACGCCAAGGCGTTCCAGGACATGTCCGACGCCTACAAGGCGATGGGCGCCACCGTCCAGAAGGCCGGCCCCCCGGACGTCGACGACGGCGAGAAGAAGCAGAAGGACGCCGTCACCGAGCTGAACGGCCTCTCCTCGTCCTACGCCTCCCTGCGCAAGCAGGTGGAGGACCTCAACACCAAGGACCAGGCCGAGTTCGCCGACGGCCTCAAGGACATCGCCACCGAGCTGAACAAGCTCAGCAAGAGCGGCAGCGACGCGCTGAAGACCCTGGAGGAGGGCGACGTCGGCCAGGCGATGGCCAAGCAGCCCAGCTGCAAGTCGGCCTCGGTGACCCCGTCGGCCGCCGAGGGCTGACGGAACCGGCGTCCCCGCGCGGGCACGGGGCGGGGCGGTGACGGCCGGGCCACAATGGGGGTGTGAGTAACGCCAGCCTGTCCCCCCTGCCCGCCGCCGACCGCTCCGACGTCGCCACCCGGCTGCGGGACGCCCTGCTCGGGGTGTCCTTCACCGCCGACGGACTGCTGGAGCTGCTCGGCGCCCCCGCCTACGCGGCGCTGTCGCGCAGCGAGACCGTGCCCGCGCTCCGGGCGACCCGCGGCGACACGCCGCTGGAACTGCTCGTCCGGCTGTTCCTGCTCCAGCAACCCGTCCCCCACGCGCGCGTGGCGGACGTCCTGCCCGTCGACGCCTGCCTGGAGAGCGGCTGGCTCGACCGCGCGGGCGACGACGAGGTGACGGCCACCGTGGACGTACGGCCCTACGGCGGGCCCGGCGGCGAGGACTGGTTCGTCGTCTCCGACCTCGGCTGCGCGGTCGGCGGCGCCGGAGGCATCGGCAACCACGCCGAGGGCGTCGTCCTGGGCGTCGGCGGCGCCTCCACGACCCTGGCCGGCCTCACCGTCCGTACGCCCGTCTCCGCCGCCCTCGACCTCGGCACCGGCTCCGGCATCCAGGCCCTGCACGCCGCCGCGCACGCCACGCGTGTGACGGCCACCGACGTCAACCCGCGCGCGCTGCACATCACCGCGCTCACCCTGGCCCTGTCCGGCGCTCCGGCCGCCGACCTGCGCGAGGGCTCCCTCTACGAGCCGGTCGCCGACGACGAGACGTACGACCTGATCGTCTCCAACCCGCCGTTCGTGATCTCGCCCGGCGCCCGGCTCACCTACCGCGACGGCGGGATGGGCGGGGACGATCTGTGCCGCTCGCTCGTTCAGCAGACGGGGGAGCGCCTGAACGAGGGCGGGTTCGCGCACTTCCTCGCCAACTGGCAGCACGTGGAGGGGGAGGAGTGGACGGACCGGCTGCGCTCCTGGGTGCCGCGCGGCTGCGACGCCTGGATCGTGCAGCGCGAGGTGCAGGACGTCACCCAGTACGCCGAGCTGTGGCTGCGGGACGCGGGCGACCACCGCGGTGACCCGGCCGACTACCAGGCGCGCTACGACGCCTGGCTGGACGAGTTCGAGGCGCGCAAGGTCAAGGCCGTCGGCTTCGGCTGGATCACGCTGCGCCGGACCGGGGCCGCGGAACCCTCGGTCGTCGCCGAGGAATGGCCGCACCCGGTCGAGCAGCCACTCGGCGAGACCGTGCGCGCCCACTTCGACCGCGTCGACTACCTGCGTTCCCACGACGACGCGGCCCTGCTGGAGGCGCACTTCACGCTGTCCGGCGAGGTCGTCCAGGAGCAGGTCGGGCTGCCCGGCGCCGAGGACCCGGAGCACGTCGTCCTGCGCCAGAACCGCGGGATGCGCCGGGCCACCCGGGTCGACACGGTCGGCGCCGGTTTCGCGGGCGTCTGCGACGGCACGATGAGCGCGGGCCGCATCCTGGACGCCATCGCCCAGCTGGTCGGCGAGGACCCGGTGGCCCTGCGCGACCGCACGCCCGCGCAGATCCGGCTGCTGGTGGAGCAGGGCTTCCTCGAACCGGCGTAGGGCGGCCCGGTCGCCGGGCGTGGGTGCGCGCACCCATTTCCCCTACCGCGGCCGCCCGCGCCGCCCGCCCCGCCCGGCGTACGGGGACCGGCCCCGCCCGGTCCCGCCCGACGCCACCCGGCGCATCCGTCGGCTCCCCGTTCACCTCGGGTTCGCCTGCCCGCCGCCCGTGCGTGACAGCCTCCCGGAGGCTGGACACGCGCGGGCTGGAGAAAAGGGGCACGGGGACCATGGAGAGCGGGCCGGCGATCTTCGCGGGAGTGGTGTTCGCCCTGTTCGGGGCCGGTCTGCTGGTGTGGACCACGACGCGGGTGCGGCACGGCCGGCCCGTCGCGCACGGTGTGAGCCCTGTCGCATCGGCGACCGTCGCGAGCGTCGCCGCCGTGGTCGCGCTGGGCCTCGGGGCCTGGTGCCTGACCCAGGTGTGAGGAGCCGGTTGCGCACCCCGGCCGGGGCGCCGCCCGGGTAACCGGGGGATCGCGCTCCGGATACCCGGGTCGGGGCAGGTGAGCACTCCGGGCGGCAGGAACACGGTTCGTCGGGTTACCGTTCGAGTGGCCGTTGCGGGCTTTTCCCGTTTGACACGGGGGCGGGAGGTACCGTCACACTCCGCAGCGTCACGATCGAAACACAGAACGACCCGACCCGGGACCACGCCCTGGGGAGGCCCAGCGTCGACCGGAGAGAAGAGCGAAGTTGTCCCCGACCAGCGAGACCGCGAAGGGCGGCCGTCGACTCGTCATCGTCGAGTCGCCTGCCAAGGCGAAGACGATCAAGGGCTATCTGGGCCCTGGCTACGTCGTCGAGGCGAGCGTCGGGCACATTCGCGACCTTCCCAGCGGCGCGGCGGAGGTGCCGGAGAAGTACACCGGCGAGGTCCGCCGCCTCGGTGTGGACGTCGAACACGACTTCCAGCCGATCTATGTGGTCAACGCGGACAAGAAGTCCCAGGTCAAGAAGCTCAAGGACCTGCTGAAGGAGTCCGACGAACTCTTCCTCGCCACCGATGAGGACCGCGAGGGCGAGGCCATCGCCTGGCACCTCCAGGAAGTCCTCAAGCCGAAGATCCCGGTCAAGCGCATGGTGTTCCACGAGATCACCAAGGACGCGATCCGCGCCGCCGTCGCCAACCCGCGCGAGCTGAACCAGAAGCTCGTCGACGCCCAGGAGACCCGCCGCATCCTCGACCGCCTCTACGGCTACGAGGTCTCGCCGGTCCTGTGGAAGAAGGTCATGCCGCGCCTGTCGGCCGGCCGCGTCCAGTCCGTCGCCACCCGGCTCGTCGTCGAGCGGGAACGCGAGCGCATCGCCTTCCGCTCCGCCGAGTACTGGGACCTCACCGGCACCTTCGCCACCGGCCGCGCGGGAGACGCCTCCGACCCGTCGTCGCTGGTCGCCCGCCTCCAGACAGTGGACGGACGGCGAGTCGCCCAGGGCCGCGACTTCGACTCCCTGGGGCAGCTCAAGAGCGCGAACACCCTCCACCTCGACGAGGCGAACGCCCGCGCGCTCGCCGCCGCCCTGGAGAACACGCGCTTCGCCGTCCGCTCCGTCGAGTCCAAGCCGTACCGGCGCTCGCCGTACGCCCCGTTCCGTACGACGACGCTTCAGCAGGAGGCCTCGCGCAAGCTCGGCTTCGGCGCGAAGTCGACCATGCAGGTCGCCCAGAAGCTGTACGAGAACGGCTACATCACCTACATGCGTACGGACTCCACGACCCTGAGCGACACGGCGGTCTCCGCCGCCCGCGCCCAGGTGACGCAGCTGTACGGCGCCGACTACCTGCCGCCCCAGCCGCGCACGTACGCCGGCAAGGTCAAGAACGCGCAGGAGGCGCACGAGGCGATCCGCCCCTCCGGTGACCGCTTCCGCACGCCCGCCGAGACCGGGCTGACCGGCGACCAGTTCAAGCTGTACGAGCTGATCTGGAAGCGGACCGTCGCCTCTCAGATGAAGGACGCGACCGGCAACAGCGTCACCGTGAAGATCGGCGGCGCCGCCTCCGACGGCCGGGACGTCGAGTTCAGCGCCTCCGGCAAGACCATCACCTTCCACGGCTTCCTCAAGGCCTACGTCGAGGGCGCCGACGACCCGAACGCCGAGCTGGACGACCGCGAGCGCCGCCTGCCGCAGGTCGCCGAGGGCGACGCGCTGACGGCCGAGGAGATCACGGTCGACGGCCACGCCACCAAGCCCCCGGCCCGCTACACCGAGGCGTCGCTGGTCAAGGAGCTGGAGGAGCGCGAGATCGGCCGCCCGTCGACGTACGCGTCGATCATCGGCACCATCCTGGACCGCGGCTACGTCTTCAAGAAGGGCACGGCCCTCGTCCCGTCCTTCCTCTCCTTCGCCGTGGTCAACCTCCTGGAGAAGCACTTCGGGCGGCTCGTCGACTACGACTTCACCGCCAAGATGGAGGACGACCTCGACGCCATCGCCCGCGGCGAGGCCCAGTCGGTGCCGTGGCTGCGCCGCTTCTACTTCGGCGAGGGCGACGGCACGGGCGGCGGCGGCGCGGCCGACGCGGGCAACGGCGACGGCGACCACCTCGGCGGCCTCAAGGAGCTGGTGACCGACCTCGGCGCGATCGACGCGCGCGAGGTGTCCTCCTTCCCCGTCGGCAACGACATCAAGCTGCGCGTCGGCCGCTACGGCCCCTACGTCGAGCGCGGCGAGAAGGACGCCGAGAACCACCAGCGCGCCGACGTACCCGAGGACCTGGCCCCGGACGAGCTGTCCGTGGAACTGGCGGAGGAACTGCTCGCCAAGCCGAGCGGCGACTTCGAGCTGGGCACCGACCCGGCCACCGGTCACGCCATCGTCGCCAAGGACGGCCGCTACGGCCCGTACGTCACCGAGGTGCTCCCCGAGGGCACCCCGAAGACCGGTAAGAACGCCGTGAAGCCGCGCACCGCCTCGCTGTTCAAGTCGATGTCCCTGGACACGGTGACCCTCGACGACGCCCTGAGGCTCATGTCGCTGCCGCGGGTCGTCGGCGCCGACGCGGAGGGCGTGGAGATCACCGCGCAGAACGGCCGCTACGGCCCGTACCTGAAGAAGGGCACGGACTCGCGGTCCCTCCAGACCGAGGAGCAGCTCTTCGACATCACGCTGGAGGAGGCGCTGGCGATCTACGCCCAGCCCAAGCAGCGTGGCCGGGCCGCGGCCAAGCCGCCGCTGAAGGAGCTGGGCACCGACCCGGTCAGCGAGAAGCCCGTCGTCGTCAAGGACGGCCGCTTCGGCCCGTACGTCACCGACGGCGAGACCAACGCGACCCTGCGCTCCGGCGACAGCGTCGAGGAGATCACGCCCGAGCGGGGCTACGAGCTGCTCGCCGAGAAGCGCGCCAAGGGGCCCGCCAAGAAGACGGCGAAGAAGACCGTGAAGAAGACGGCCGCCAAGAAGGCCCCGGCCAAGAAGGCGGCGGCGACCAAGAAGACGGCCGCCGCGAAGACCACGGCGGCCAAGAAGACCGCCGCCAAGAGCACCGCGAAGAAGACGACCGCCAAGACGACCGCCAAGACGGCGGCGAAGAAGGCGACCGCGTCGAAGGCGTCGGAGGACTGAGCGCGCTCTTCGCGAAACGAACGCCCCGGCATCGATTCGGTGTCGGGGCGCGCGTACGTTCGGCCGGGCACACCGGACTGTCGGCGGCGACCGATAGGCTGAACGCATGACGCGAGCCGAGCAGCCAACGGCCCCTCACCCCGCCCCGGACGACGCCCTCGTCGCGGACTCCCGCGAGCGCGCCGTCCGCGCCCTGCTGCGCCGCCCGCAGCTGAGGCGTTTGTGGAGCGCACAGCTCGTGGGGGGTGTCGGCGACATCCTCGCCCTCCTGGTGCTGGTCCTCCTCACGGTCCAGGCCGCGATCGGCGCGGGCTCCTTCGGCGGCGGCTACCGGGGCGTGGCGTTCGCAGTGGCGACCGTTTTCGGCGTCCGGATCCTGGCGACACTGCTCTTCGGCGCGGTCCTGCTCGGGCCGCTGACCTCCCTCACCTCGCAGGACGGCCCGCTCGACCGGCGCTGGACCATGGTGGGCGCCGACGGGCTGCGGGCCGCCCTGCTGATCGTCGCGCCCCTGTGGATCGACTGGACGCCCGACGACGCGCTCGCCTATCTCCTGGTGACCGCCTTCGTCACCGGAGTCGCCGAGCGCTTCTGGACGGTGTGCCGGGAGAGCGCGGGCCCCGCGCTGCTGCCCGCCCCGCCCCTGGAGGGCGCGACGGTACGGCCGCTGCCGGACCACATGGACGCGCTGCGCCGCCTGTCGCTGCGCACGAGCTTCGTGGCGATCCCCCTCGCGGCCGCCGTGCTGGTCGTCGCGGGGCTCCTCAACAACCTGCTGGGTGCCGGCGTCGACTGGTTCGCCGAGCACCAGGCGGCGCTCGGCTCGTACGTGGCGGCCGGCCTGTTCGCCGCGTCCCTGTCCGTGGTGAGCTTGCTGGAGCTGCCCGCGATGCGCACCCCGCGCGCGCGGTCGCCGCTGGAGGGCATGCGCCGCCCCAAGAGCGGCGGCGGCCTCGACAAGGGCCGCACTGGAGCGCTCCCGCTGCTGGTGTTCGCCTGCGCCGCGGTCGCCGCGGTGGTGGCCGCCACGGTCGCCGTCGCGGTGCTGCACGCCAAGGACCTGGGCGGCGGCCCGGTGCTCTACGGCCTCGCCGTGGGCGCGCTGACCGGCGGCGTCGTCGTCGGCATCCGCACCGCGCCCGCCCTGCTGCCCTCCCTGTCCCGCCGGCGGCTGCTCGCCCTGGCGATCGCCTTCGCCGGCGTCACCCTGCTGGCCGCCGGTCTCGTCCCGGACGACACCACCGTCCTGCTGCTCCTCGCGCTGTCCGGCGTCGGCGCGGGCGTGGCCGCGAACACCGGGCACGCCCTGCTCGACCAGGAGACCGAGGACCACCGCCGGGCCCGGACCACCGAGCACCTGCACGCCGTCGTCCGGGTCTACGTGGCGCTCGGCGCGGTCGTCGGGCCCGTGCTGGCCGCGGCGATCGGACCGCACCGGTTGGAGAACGGCAGGTTCGTCTTCGCCCACGGCGGCGCCGCGTTCGTCCTGATGCTGCTCGGCGCGCTGCTGCTGCCGCTGGCCGCGCTGGTACTGGCCAAGGTCGACGACCGCTCCGGCGTGCCGCTGCGCCACGACCTGCGGGACGCGCTGCTCGGCGGCGACGACCCGGTGCCGGCGTCGGCTGCGACCGGCTTCTTCATCGCCCTGGAGGGCGGCGACGGCGCCGGGAAGTCCACCCAGGCCGAGGCCCTCGCCGAGTGGATCCGCGGCAAGGGGCACGAGGTCGTGCTCACCCGCGAGCCCGGCGCGACCCCGGTCGGCAAGCGCCTGCGCTCCATCCTGCTGGACGTCTCCAGCGCGGGGCTGTCGCACCGCGCGGAGGCCCTGCTGTACGCCGCCGACCGCGCGGAGCACGTCGACACCGTGGTCCGGCCCGCCCTGGAGCGCGGCGCCGTGGTCGTCTCCGACCGCTACATCGACTCCTCGGTCGCCTACCAGGGCGCCGGACGCGACCTGTCGCCGACCGAGATCGCCCGGATCAACCGCTGGGCCACCGACGGGCTCGTACCGCACCTGACCGTCCTGCTGGACGTGGCGCCGGAGGCCGCCCGCGAGCGGTTCACCGAGGCGCCGGACCGCCTCGAGTCGGAGCCCGCCGAGTTCCACGCGCGCGTGCGCTCCGGTTTCCTCACCCTGGCCGCCGCCGACCCCGGGCGCTACCTCGTCGTGGACGCCGGCCAGGAGCCGGAGGCCGTCACCACCGTCGTACGCCACCGGCTCGACCAGGTGCTGCCGCTGTCCGAGGCCGAGATCAAGGCCCGGGAGGAGGCGCGCCGCAAGGCCGAGGAGGAAGCCCGCCGCAAGGCCGAGGAAGAGGCGGCGCGCAAGGCCGAGGAGGAGCGCCTGGAGCGCGAGCGCCTCGAGGAGGAGGCGCGGGTGCGCGCCGAGGAGGAGGAGCGCAAGCGCCGGGAGCTGGAGGAGGCGCAGCGGCGCGAGGCCGAGCGGCAGGCCGAGGAGGCCAGGCAGCGGGCCGAGGAGGCGCGCCGCAAGGCCGAGGAGGAGCGGGCCCGGCTCCTGGCCGAGGAGAAGGCGCGCGCCGAGGAGGAGGCACGGCTGCGGGCCGAGGAGGAGCGGCGCCGCAAGCAGGCCGAGGAGGAGGAGCGGCTGCGTGCGGAGGCCGAGGCCCGGCGCCTGGAGAAGCAGCGCAAGGCCGAGGAGGCCCTGCTGCGCGCCGAGGAGGCACGCCGGGCGGCGGAGCAGGCGGCGGCCGCGGCCGCGGCCGGTCCCAGGTCGGCGGCCCCCGCGGCGGCGGACGCACCCCGTCCGAAGCCGCCCGCCCCGGCCCCCAACGACGCGGCGACCGTGCCGACCCCGATCGTGACCCCGGCCAACGCCTCCGGCGGGCCGGTGGAGGACACGGCGGTCCTGCGGCCGGTGCGGGACACGCCCGACGACGACCGTGCCGACGACGCCGAGGACGGCACCGACGCCCGGGGCGCCCGGGGCGCTCGCGGCGACGGCGGCCGGGCGTCCGGCGAGTCCGAGTCCGAGGTGACGACCGAGCTGCCCAAGCCGCCGGTGCCGTCCGGCGCGGCTGACGAGACGGCGGTGCTTCCGGCGGTGGAGCCGCGGGACGCCGAGGAGACGGCGGTCCTGCCGCCCGTGACGCCGCCGGGAGCCGCCGACGAGACCGCGGTCCTGCCGCCCGTGACGCCGCCGGGAGCCGCCGACGAGACCGCGGTCCTGCCGCCCGTGCGCGGGGACGACCCCGCCGACCGGGTCCCGCCGGGATACTTCCGGGAGGAGCGCCCGGCCGAGGAGACCCGGGACCGCACGCGCGAGCTGCCCCAGATCGACCCCGACCAGGCACCGCCGTCCCGCAGGCGCCGCTCCGACTGGGCCGAGGAGACCCCGCTGGACGACCTGCCGACGCTGGCGGACGAGCTGCTCGGGCCGCACGACGAGGACGAGGCCGGCCCGGACGACGAGGGCCGCGGCGGCCGGGGCAGGGGCCGGGGACGTCGCTGAGCACCGGGATCGCCGGAGCCGTGCGTGCTCCGGCGGCCCCGCCGCGTTGTCAGTGCCGAGCCGCACAATGGAGGACGCGACGCGGATCAGCGCGGCGGCTCGGTGTGACGGGCCGGTACCAAGGCTCGGTGCGCCGGGCTCGTGTGAGGGAAGGACGGCGTGACCCATGACCGTGTGGGACGACCTCGTCGGGCAGGAGAAGGTGTGCGAGCCGCTCGCCGCCGCTGCCCGGGACGCCGACGCCTTCGTCATCGCCGCCGCGGCCGAGGGCCCGCTGCCGCAGTCGACGAGCATGACGCACGCCTGGCTGTTCACCGGCCCGCCCGGCTCCGGCGTGGCCCAGACAGCCCGGGCCTTCGCCGCCGCGCTGCAGTGCGTGAGCCCCGACCGCGCCCTCGGCGGCGTCCCCGGCTGCGGCTTCTGCGACGGATGCCACACCGCACTGGTCGGCACCCACGCGGACGTCAGCACCGTGGTCGCCATGGGCGCCGAGATCCGCGCCCAGGACATGCGGGACACCGTCCGCAAGTCGTTCACCTCACCCGCGAACGGCCGCTGGCAGATCATCCTCGTCGAGGAGGCCGAGCGGCTGAACGAGAAGTCGGCCAACGCCGTCCTGAAGGCCGTGGAGGAACCGGCGCCGCGGACCGTGTGGCTGCTGTGCGCCCCCTCCGTCGAGGACGTCCTGCCCACGATCCGCTCCCGCTGCCGCCACCTGAACCTGCGCACGCCGTCCGTCGAGGCCGTCGCCGACATGCTCGTACGGCGTGAGGGCATCGAACCGGACGTCGCCGCCGCGGCGGCCCGCGCCACCCAGGGCCACATCGACCGCGCCCGCCGCCTGGCCACCGACAAGGCCGCCCGGGACCGCCGGGCCGCCGTGCTGAAGCTGCCGCTGCGGGTCGAGGACGTCGGCGGCGCCCTCAAGGCGGCCCAGGAGCTGGTCGACGCCGCGGCGGAGGACGCCAAGCAGCTCGCCGAGGAGATGGACGCCAAGGAGACCGAGGAGCTGAAGGCGGCACTCGGCGCCGCCCAGGGCGGCCGGCTCCCGCGCGGCACGGCCGGCGTGATCAAGGATCTGGAGGCCGACCAGAAACGCCGCAAGGCGCGCACCCAGCGCAACAGCCTCGACCTCGCCCTCAGCGAGCTGACCGGCTTCTACCGCGACGTCCTCGCGCTCCAGCTCGGCTCCCGCGTGGCCATCGCCAACGCCGACGCGGAGGACGCCCTGGAGCGCCTCGCCCGCGGCAGCACCCCCGAGTCCACGCTGCGCCGGATCGAGGCGGTCGCCGCCTGCGGAGAGGCACTGGACCGCAATGTGCCCCCGCTGCTGGCGGTGGAGGCGATGACGATGGCCCTCAGATCGGGCTGAGCCCCCCGGTCCGGGCCCGGGCCCGGACCGGAGCCGCGACCGGTTGACGCCGTAACACGTACGGGGCACGCGTACCACGCACCGCAACGACGCCGTCGCGGAGAGTTACGCTCGCTGAATGCACACTAGGCGCACTCACCGCAGGACCCGCACCGGCGGCACCCGTTTCCGGGCCACACTGCTCACCGCCGCGCTGCTCGCCACCGCCTGCTCGGCCGGGGGCGCGTCGACGTCCGCCGGATCCCCCGCGGCGGAGGCGGCCGGCTCGACGGAGGCGGCCACGGCGGCCCTGACTCCACTGCCGAAGGACACGCCCGCCGAGCTGTCGCCGTACTACGAGCAGAAGCTCGGCTGGCGCGACTGCGGCGTCCCGGGCTTCCAGTGCGCCACCATGAAGGCCCCGCTCGACTACGCCAAGCCCGACGGCGGCGACGTCCGGCTCGCGGTGGCCCGCAAGAAGGCCACGGGGCCGGGCAAGCGCCTCGGCTCGCTGCTGGTCAACCCGGGCGGACCGGGCGGCTCGGCGATCGGCTACCTCCAGCAGTACGCGGGCATCGGGTACCCGGCGAAGGTCCGCGCCCAGTACGACATGGTCGCGGTCGACCCCCGGGGCGTGGCCCGCAGCGAACCCGTCGAGTGCCTGGACGGCCCCGAGATGGACGCGTACACGCGCACCGACGTCACCCCGGACGACGCGGGCGAGACGGACGAGCTGGTCGACGCCTACAAGGAGTTCGCCGAGGGCTGCGGGGCGGACGCGCCGAAGCTGCTGCGCCACGTCTCCACGGTCGAGGCGGCGCGCGACATGGACGTACTGCGGGCGGTGCTGGGCGACGAGAAGCTGACCTACGTCGGAGCCTCGTACGGCACCTTCCTGGGCGCGACCTACGCCGGCCTGTTCCCCGACCGGACGGGCCGCCTGGTCCTGGACGGCGCGATGGACCCCTCCCTGCCCGCCCGCCGCCTGAACCTGGAGCAGACGGAGGGCTTCGAGACGGCGTTCCAGTCCTTCGCGAAGGACTGCGTACGGCAGCCGGACTGCCCCCTCGGCGGCAAGGACACCACCCCCGACCAGGTCGGCAAGAACCTGAAGTCCTTCTTCGACGACCTGGACGCGAAGCCCCTGCCCGCCGGGGACGCCGACGGCCGCAAGCTCACCGAGTCCCTCGCCACCACCGGCGTGATCGCGGCGATGTACGACGAGGGCGCCTGGCAGCAGCTGCGCGAGTCCCTGACCTCGGCGATCAAGGAGAAGGACGGCGCGGGCCTGCTGATCCTCTCCGACAGCTACTACGAGCGCGAGGCCGACGGCGGCTACAGCAACCTGATGTTCGCCAACGCCGCCGTGAACTGCCTCGACCTCCCCGCCGCCTTCTCCTCCCCGGACGAGGTGCGCGCCGCGCTCCCCGACTTCGAGAAGGCGTCCCCGGTCTTCGGCGAGGGCCTCGCCTGGTCCTCCCTGAACTGCGCGTACTGGCCGGTGAAGCCCACGGGGGAGCCGCACCGCATCGAGGCGGCCGGTGCCACCCCGATCGTCGTGGTCGGCACCACCCGCGACCCGGCCACCCCCTACCGCTGGGCCGAGGCCCTCTCCGACCAGCTCGCCTCCGGCCACCTCCTCACCTACGAGGGCGACGGCCACACCGCGTACGGCCGCGGCAGCTCCTGCATCGACTCCGCGATCAACACGTACCTGCTGACCGGCACCGCCCCGGAGGACGGCAAGCGCTGCTCGTAACCCCCGCCTGCCCGCCCCGGGGCCCACGACTCCGGGGCGGGTTCGGAGCACCCCCGGAAACTGTGTAGACTTGCCGACGTTGCTGATCGCACCATAGGTGCACAGCGCGCCGCCTTAGCTCAGATGGCCAGAGCAACGCACTCGTAATGCGTAGGTCTCGGGTTCGAATCCCGAAGGCGGCTCCATCGAACCCCAGGTCACATAGCCCGTGACCTGGGGTTTTCTGTTGCTCGGGGTCTGCAGGGGTGGTGCACCGGTCCAGGCCCCTCATCACCGAGCCGGAGCACTAAAAACCGCGTAATCGGTTTATCAGTTGCCTCGATTGTGCAGATTCAGAGTGCCCTGCCGTCGAGGTCGAGGGCCCCATAGTGCGCCTGTCTTGGCTCGAGTGGCCATGCGGTGTTTGTTGTCGCGGCAAGAAATACGGCACATCTGGTTTTTTTCTTCAAAGATGTATAGCGTGCAGTGCCACAGGAAGAGCGCAGCGGGGAGCAGCAGGGAGCAGCAGGGAGCCGTCTGTTGATCAAGCAGGAGAGAGCGGTCCACACCCGCCGGCACCTGATCCGCGCGGCCGCCGACGCCTTCGAACGGCACGGGTACGCGCAGGCGACCTTGAGCGCCATCAGCCGGCAGGCAGGAGTCAGCACGGGTGCTCTGCACTTCCACTTCGCCAACAAGGCGCAGCTGGCCAAGGCCGTGGAGTCGGCCGCCGCCGAGTCGCTGGGGCAGATGGTGCGGGAGGCGGACGAAGACGCCGAGTACGCGCTGCAGGCGCTGATCCGGGCGTCGCAGGAGCTGCTCGGCATGCTCGCGGCGGACACCGTGTTCCGGGCCGGTTTCCAGCTGAACTTCGACCGCGCCTGGAGGGTGACGGCCGACCTCGGCCGGCAGTGGCAGGCCTCGGTCGGACGCTTCGTCGACGGCGCCGTGCGGGCCGGCGACGTGCGCGACGACGTGCAGGCGGACACCGTCACCGCCATAGTCGCCTCGCAGACCCTGGGCCTCGGACTGCTCGGTCTGCGGGACGTGCGGTGGTGCTCCCCGCACCATCTCGACGACTTCTGGGCGCTGGTGCTGCCGCGCGTCGCCGCCCCGCACCGGATGGCGGACCCGTCGGCCGGGCACACCCCGGCCGTGGCGCGCGACGGTCCGTGAGTTCACGGGTCCTTCACGCGGCCGGACATGACGTCCGGTTCCCCAACTGGCATGCTCTGCTGGCGCGAACGCAGGCCCGGGCCACGGGGAGCGGCCGTGGTTGCCGCCCGTCCGTACACATGGCCCGTACTTCGTCAGGACCAGCATTCCAAGGGGGAGGAACGCATGATGGCCGAACGTCAGCGATGCCCGTTCAGCATGGATCCCGCGGGCCGGGACATTCAGGGTGAGGCCGCCCGCATCAGGAGCGGCGGATCCGCGGTGCCGGTGGAACTGCCCGAGGGGGTGCCGGCGTGGGCCGTCGCGGACCCGGTGGCCATGACCCGCCTGCTCACCTCCCCGGACGTCTCCAAGAGCGCGGTCCGGCACTGGCCTGCCTGGATCGACGGGGAGGTCACCGAGGACTGGTCGCTGTCCATGTGGGTCTCGATCCGCAGCATGTTCACCGCCAGCGGCTCCGAGCACACCCGGCTGCGCAGGCTGGTGGCGGGTGCCTTCACCGCGCGCCGCACCAAGGCGCTGCTGCCCGCCGTACGCGAACTGACGCACGAACTGCTCGACGAGATCGCGGCGCTGCCCCCGGGCAGGCCCGTCGACCTCCGGGCCCGCCTCGCGGGACCGCTGCCCGCCCGCGTCATCTGCGAGCTCTTCGGCGTGCCCGAAAAGCGCCGCGGTGAGCTGTGCGCCATCTTCGACTGCCTCTTTGACACCTCGGCCGGCACGGAGGACGTCCGCAGGCACGCGGCCGCGCTCTACGAGCTGCTGGCCGAACTCGTCGCCGCGAAGCGCGAACAGCCGGCCGACGACCTCACCAGCGCTCTCGTCCTCAAGCAGGACGAGAGCGCCGGGCGGCCGGACGACCGGCCGCTCGACGACCAGGAACTCCTCGACACGCTGGTCCACCTGCTGTCGGCGGGTTACGAGACCACCGTCAACCTGATCGACCACGCGGTGCACGCGCTGCTCACCCACCCCGACCAGTTGCGGATGGTCCTCGATGGGGAGGCCACCTGGGACGACGTCGTCGACGAGACCCTGCGCTGGGAACCCGCGGCGGCGAACCTGCTGCTGCGCTACGCCGTGCGCGACATCGACCTCGGTGACGTGGTCATCGCCCGCGGCGACGCGATCGTGCTGTCCGTCGCCGGAGCGGGCCGTGATCCGGGCGTGCACGGCCCCGATGCGGAACGATTCGACATCACCCGTCCCTCGCGCGGCTCGCACCTGGCCTTCGGCCACGGGGTGCACTACTGCCTGGGGGCGCCGCTCGCCCGGATGGAGGCCGTGGTGGTGCTGTCCGCCCTCTTCGAGCGGTTTCCGCGACTCGCCCTCGCCGTTTCCTCACGGGAGCTGCGGCCGGTGGCGTCCTTCGTGTCCAACGGCCATCAGGAACTGCCGGTACTGACCGGCCCGCCCGCCGGGCCGGCGGGCTGAACGGGCCGGTCGGGCCGGATGACCGGGTCAGTCGCGGGTGCGGCTCCCCTGGACGCGGCAGCGGAAGGTGACCTCGCCCCGCTGACGGCCCGTGACCTCGATGCCGAGGGTGCCCGCGGGAGCGGGCACCTCCCGGGCCTCGATCAGGCAGGGGGCCTCGAACTCGACGTACCGGTGCGCCTCGAGGGCGAGGTCCGCAGGGTCGAACGCCCCGTCGGCGAAGGCGTACGCGGCCTGCTGTGCCGCTTCCAGGAGGACCAGTCCGGGGACGTGATCGACCGGGTGGTCGATCAGGGCGGGGTGCCCGGTGTCGTGGATGAGCTCCCACCGATGCGGCAGACCGGTGGGGGCGAGTGCCACCTCGTCCGGCGCCGTACGGCCCACGGCGGCGGCGGGCAGCGGGGTGCCGGGCGGTCCCGGACGGGCCGTCAGGAAGTCGCCGCGCAGCCTGCGGTACACGGCGTCGGGCACCCAGGTGAAGCCGGAGCGGCTGACGGCGAAGCGCCGCTCGCCCTGGCACAGGTCTATCCGCGCCTCGAGGCCGCGCCGGCCGGTCCACGTGTACTCGACCGTCGCCGTGACCGGCGTGGTGGTGTCGGTGCGATGACGGGGATCCAGCGAGTACGACAGGTCGTTGAGCAGGAAGTGGTGCCCCTGGGGGACTCCGAGCTCGGCGTGCGCGAGACCGAGGCCGACCTGGCGCAGGGTCTGGGCGACGAGCATGTGGTGGTGCGTGTTTCCCCGGGCCGGCGCGAAGTACGCGTGGGTGCCCGACCAGTCGAGGTCGACGGAGAAGTCGGTGGCGCCGTGTCGCTGCCAGCCCGTGACGAGTACGTCCTCGGTGGCGACCCGGTGGGCGAAGGCCGGAGGCAGCGCGGCCTTCGTCTCCCCGCGGGTCGGTGGTGCGGGGCAGACCGCGGTGACGGTCTCGGACGGGTTCCAGAATGCGGTGATCAACGTTTCCCCCGGATGACGATGGCACGGACAAGTGCTTCGCGGGGAGAAACATACGGTCTATCCTGTTCTTTTTCTAGAGATATTTTTACAACAAACGGAACATTTGCTTCCAGAAGTAGTGCGTCAAGCGCGGTCGAATCGAAAGTTCCCTGGATAGCCTGGCCGCCGACCGCGTACAATACGGACTCACCGGTTTGGAAGTCGGGGGATGTTCACCCCTGCGATGAGCACCAGGAGTCCGCATGGCACGGCAGGAGCGCGCGATCCGGACGCGTAACGCGGTACTCGAGGCCGCGGGAGCCGTGTTCGCCGAGAACGGCTACGAGTCGGCCACCATCCAGGACGTACTGGACCGGGCCGGCGTGACCAAGGGTGCGCTGTACTTCCACTTCGGTTCCAAGGAGGAGCTGGCCCGCGGTGTCCTGGAGCACGCGGTGATAGAGGTTCCGCCGCTCCAGCCGATCAGGATCCAGTCCTTCGTGGACACGGGGCTCGTACTCGCCCACCGGCTGCCTCGGGAGCCCCTGTTGAGGGGGGCCGCGCGGATCGCGACCGACCAGAGTGCCCGGCGCTTCTTCGGTCATCCGTGGCGGGACTGGGTGGGACAGGCGGTGTGGCAGCTGGCCGCCGCCAAGGATCAGGGCGAGTTGCTGCCGCACGTCGATCCGGACGGGGTGGCGCAGACCATGGTCGGCGCGTTCACCGGCATACAGCTGATGTCCCAGGCCGCCACGGACCTGAGCGATCTCGGCCTACGGATCTCCAGGCTGTACGACCTGGTGCTGCCGAGTATCACGGTGCCCGGCCTGATCGCGCAGGTGGACACCTCGCCGGAGCGCGGCGCCCGCGTGTACGCAGACAACAAACCGACCGCGCCGGTGGAGGCCGTCTGACGCCGCGCGGTCACGGCATCAGTCACCCGTCGCCACACGACGCACAGAGCAGGGGGAGCTCGGACATGGGTACGTTGCAGGGCAGGACCGCGCTGGTCACCGGAGCGAGCAGGGGCATCGGAAGGGCGGCGGCCGAGCGGCTGGCCGCCGAGGGCGCCGTCGTCGCGGTGCACTACGGCAGCGACGACGCGGCGGCGGCCGGGACGGTGGACGCGATCCGGGACAAGGGCGGGCGGGCCTTCCCGGTCCGCGCGGACCTGCGTGCCCCGGATGCCGCCCACACGCTCTACGCCGCCTTCGACGCGGGGCTCGCCGAACGCGACACGGCCCCGGGACTCGACATACTCGTCAACAACGCGGCCATCGGACCGGTGGGTGACATCGAGGCCGCGACCGAGGACCACTTCGACGAGCTGTTCGCGGTCAACACCCGGGGGCCGTTCTTCATCACCAAGTACGGCCTGGAGCGCATGCGGGACGGTGGCCGCGTCATCAACGTCTCCTCGGCGGTCACCCGCACGGCCTTCCCGGAGTCCATCGCGTACTCCATGAGCAAGGGCGCCGTCGACGTCCTCACCCTGGCGCTCGCCAAGCACCTCGGCCCGCGCGGCATCACCGTCAACACGATCGCGCCCGGTTTCGTGGAGACGGAGATGAACGCCGCGCTGCGCCAGTCCCCCGAGGCGACGGCCGCCCTGGCGTCGTTCTCCGTCTTCAACCGGCTGGGCCGGCCGGCGGACATCGCGGACGCGGTGGCCTTCCTCGCCGCCGACGATGCGCGCTGGATCACCGGTCAGTGGATCAGCGTCAGCGGCGGATCGGGGCTCTGAGCCATGCCGGAGCACATGCGCGCGGTGAGGTTCGCCCGGTTCGGTGGCCCGGACGTGCTGGAGGTCGTGACCGTGCCGGTTCCCCGGCCCGGGCCGGGCCGGCTGCTGATCGAGGTGGAGGCGGCCGGCGTCAACTACGCGGACACCCACCAGATCGACGGCTCCTACCTCAGCGCCGACCAGCTTCCCCATGTCCCGGGAAACGAGGTGGTCGGGCGCACCGAGGACGGACGACGCGTGCTGGCCCGGGTCCGGAACGGGTACGCGGAACGTGTCGTCGCGGACGAGTCCGCGGTGGTGGAGATCCCCGAGGACCTGCCGGCGGCGCACGCCCTCGCCCTGCTCACCCAGGGCCTGACCGCATGGCACCTGCTCGTCGGCGCCGCCCGCCTGCAGGCCGGTGAGACCGTCGTGGTGCACGCCGCCGCGGGCGGCGTCGGCAGTCTGGCCGTCCAGCTGGCGGGTCACCTCGGCGCCGGGCGGGTCCTCGCCCAGGCCTCCACGGCCGCCAAACGCGAACTGGCCCTGTCCCTGGGGGCGGACGGCATCGCGTGCTACCCGCTGGACGAGCGTGCGGACATCGTGCTCGACGCCACCGGGGGCGAGCTCTTCGACCAGGCACTCGCCTCACTCGGGGACTTCGGCCGCCTCGTCTCGTACGGCAACGCCTCCCGTTCCGCGTTCACCCCCGTGGACCCGGGCCGGCTGGGGCGGTTGAACGCGTCGGTCGTCGGCTTCTGGCTGCGGCCCACGCTGGCCCGCCCGGGGGCGGTCACCGGCCCGCTCGAGGAGCTGCTCGCCCTGACGGCCCGAGGGCGGCTGCGTCCCGTGGCCGGTCCCGTGTATCCGCTGTCCGAGGCGCGCAGGGCGCACGAGGACCTGCTGGCCCGGCGTACGACGGGAAAGGTGACGCTCGTCCCGTGATCCGCACCCTGTGACCGGGCGTCCCGTGGTCCGGGACGCCCGGTCGCGCCCGCCGTACGTCGCCGTACGTCGCTCACTTCGCGTCCGCGTAGCACTCCACCACCGCCGTCGTGAACGGGAACCGCACCGGGGTCGCACCGAACGTCAGCCGCCCCGCCAGCTCCGCCGCGTCCCGGATCGCCGCGACGACGGTGGCGGCCTCCTCCTCGGGACAGTGCACGATCACCTCGTCGTGCTGGAAGAAGACCAGCTCGGCCGCCATGTCCGCACAGGTCTGCCGCAGGGCCGCGAGCAGGAGCAGGGCCCAGTCGGCGGCGCTGCCCTGGACGACGAAGTTGCGGGCGAAGCGGCCCCGGGCGCGGGCGTTGGTGGAGGCGTACCCCGGCACCCACTCCTGGGCGCGGTCCCCGGCGTCGGCGGGATCGTCCTGCGGCAGGCCCGCCTCCTCGGTGCCGTCGGCCGCGCCGGCCGCGGGCGGGCAGGTGCGCCCCAGCCAGGTGCGCACGAGCCGGCCCTCCTCGCCCGCGCGCGCCGCGTCGTCGACGTACGCCACCGCCCTGGGGAACCGGCGTCTGAGCGCGGCGAGGTTCTTCAGGCCGTCGCCGGACGTCTGGCCGTAGACCGCGCCGAGCACGGCGAGCTTGGCCTGGTCGCGGTCGCCGGAGAAGGCGCGGTCGGAGACGGACTGGTAGAGGTCGGTCTCCCGGCCGGCCACCTCCATCAGGCCGGGGTCGCGGGAGATCGCCGCGAGCACGCGCGGCTCCATCTGGTCGGCGTCGGCGACGACCAGCCGCCAGCCCGGGTCGGCGACGACGGCCCGCCGGATCACCTTGGGGATCTGCAGCCCGCCCCCGCCGTTGGTCACCCAGCGTCCGGTCACGGTGCCGCCGGCCAGGAACTCGGGGCGGAACCGGCCGTCGCGCACCCAGTCCTGGAGCCAGGACCAGCCGTGGGCGACCCAGATCCGGTACAGCTTCTTGTACTCGATCAGCGGCTTCACGGCCGGGTGGTCCAGCGACTCCAGCTCCCACCGGCGGGTGGAGCCGACCTTCACGCCCGCCTGCCCGAACGCCTTGACCACGTCCGCGGGGAGGTCGGGGCGCACCCGGCGCCCGAACGCCGCCGACACCTCCTCCGCCAGCTCGGCCAGACGGCGCGGCTCGCCCCCGCCCGCATACCGCTCGCCGAGCAGGCCGTGCAGGACCTCGCGGTGCACGTCGGCCCGCCAGGGCAGCCCCGCGCGGTTCATCTCGGCGGCCACCAGCATCCCCGCCGACTCGGCCGCCGTCAGCAGCCGCAGCCGGTCGGGGAGGGCCGAGCGGTCGTGCCGGCGCTGCTGCTCGGCGTAGACGGCGAGCAGGTCGGACAGGGGGAGGTGGACGGCCTGGGGCTCGAACAGCGGGGACTGCGCGCCCGGCTCGGCGGAGCGCTGCGGCGGGTCGGGCGGTACGGGGCCGCCGCGCAGCCGGGCCAGGGCGGCCGCGGCCGAGTGCGGCTCCCCGTACCGCCCCTCGTGGCCGAGCAGGAGGGTCTCGGCGGCCTCCACGTCGTAGCACCGCTCCACTCGCACCCCCGCGGCGAGCAGGCGCGGCGCGGTCTCGGCGGTGGACCGCCACACCCAGCGCGCGACGTCCGGCCTGGCCCGGACGGCCTCGGCGAGACCGGGCTCCCGCCGCACGGGTCCGGCGGGCAGCCCGTCGGCGCCGAGGGGGGCGACCTCCACGCCACCGCCCTCGGCCACCGCGAGCGCCCACCTCTCGGCCATGTCGCGAGTGTCGCAGGCGGGACTGACAATGGCCGTCGGCCATGCCGTCGGGCATGCCGTCGTCCACGGCTGTCGTCCCCGGCCGTCGTTCACGGCTGTCGTCCCCGGCCGTCGTTCACGGCTGTCGTCCCCGGCCGTCGTTCACGGCTGTCGTCCCCGGCCGTCGTTCACGGCTGTCGTTCACGGCCGTCGGCCATACCGTCGTCCACGGCTGTCGCCCACGGCCGCCGCCCACGGCCGCCGCCCACGGCCGTCGGCCATACCGTCGTCCACGGCCGCCGCCCACGGCCGCCGCCCGGTGGCTCAGGCCCCTCCGGCCGCCCCGCCCTCCCCGCCCGCCCCGGGCTTCTCGGCCTCCTCCGCCTTCTCGGTGAGGTGGATGAACTCCGCCACCGCGTCGACGACGTACCGCTCGGTCGCCTCCTTGTCGAGGCCGAGCCCGCTCAGCACGCCCTCGCCGTGCTCGTGCTCCAGCAGGGCGAGCAGGATGTGCTCCGTGCCGATGTAGTTGTGGCCGAGGCGCAGGGCCTCGCGGAAGGTGAGTTCGAGGACCTTCTTGGCCGCCGCACCGTACGGCACCAGCTCCGGGACCTCCGCGGCGGCCGGCGGGAGCGCCGCGGTCGCCGCCTCGCGGATCGCGTCCAGGGTCACGTGCTGCGCGGCGATCGCCTTGGCGGAGAGGCTCTCGCGCTCGGTGACCAGGCCGAGGACGAGGTGCTCGGGCAGGCCCTCGGCGTTGCCGGCGGTCTTGGCCGCGTTGTGGGCGGTCATCACGACGTTGCGCGCGCGGGGCGTGTAGCGGCTGAAGCCCTGGCCGGCGTCCAGGTCGGCCGATTCCTTGGTCACGAAGCGCTTCTGCGCCGCCTGGCGGGTGACCCCCATGCTCTTGCCGATGTCGGTCCAGGACGCGCCCGAACGCCGGGCCTGGTCCACGAAGTGGCCGATGAGGTGGTCGGCCACCTCGCCGAGGTGCTCGCCGGCGATGACGGCGTCCTGGAGCTGTTCCAACGGCTCCGGATGCACCTTCTTGATCGCGTTGATGAGTTCGTCGAGGCGTACGGATGACGTGATGCTCGGGTTCGTCGTCATGTGTCAACCGTAGGTTGCACCCTCTCGACTGTCAACTGATGGTTGACAGTCCTTCGGTGTTCCCCGAGTCGTGGCACCATCGCCGGGTGAGTACGCCCCGCACCGTCGACCGTGCCTTCGAGACCGCCCTGTACGACACCGCCGACGACGCCCTCGACACCGCGGCCTCGCTGCTCGCGGCGGATCCGGCGGCGGACGCGGAACTGGACCGGCGCGGCCGGGAGTTCGTGGCCACGGCCTGGCGGCGCGGCTGGCAGCCCGCCGACCTCGTACGGATCGTGCGCCGTGAACTGGACGACGTGCACGTACGGCTGGTGGCCGCGCTGGTCCTCGCCCAGGCGCCCGACGACCGTGCGCGCGGTCCGCGCTGGGCCGCGCAGCTCGACGACCTGCCGCGCGGGGACGGGGCGGCGCCGCCCCGCACCGACCGCTTCGCGCACGCCACCGCCGTACTGGAGCTGTACCGCCTGCTGCTGAGGCTGCCCGGTCTGGAGCCGCTGGAGGTGGGGGAGGGGCCGCGCCGGGACCGGGAGAACCGGCCGGAGTCCCGTGCCCTCGCCCGCATCCGCGCGCTGCTCGCCAAGGCGGAGGCGACCGGGTACCCGCAGGAGGCGGAGGCGCTGAGCGCGAAGGCGCAGGAGCTGATGGCGCGGCACAGCGTCGACGAGGCGCTGCTGGCCGCGCAGGCGCACGGACACGCGCCCTCGCCCGACACGCCGGGGGCCTGCCGGATCGGGGTGGAGCCGCCCTACGAGCAGGCCAAGGCCGTGCTGCTGGACGCGGTGGCCGACGCCAACCACTGCGGGGCCGTGTGGAACGAGCCCTTCGGCTTCTCCACCGTCGTCGGTTTCGAGGCCGACCTGGAGGCGGTCGAACTCCTCTACACCTCCCTGCTGGTGCAGGCCGAGGCCGCGATGACGAAGGCGGAGGCCGGTCAGCGGGCCGGCGGGCGCAAGCGCACCAAGACCTTCCGCCAGTCGTTCCTCGCCGCCTACGCCCACCGCGCGGGCACCAGACTGCGGGCCGCGGCGCAAGCCGCCACGCGAGCGGCCACGGAAGCGGCCACGGAAGCGGCCACGACGGGGGCGCCGGGGGCGGCCGACGCGGACCTCCTGCCGGTGCTCGCCTCCCGCGAGGCCGCGGTCACCGACCGCATGGAGCGCATGTTCCCGGAGACGACCACGACCCGTCTGCGCGGCGCCGCGGACGCGGCCGGCTGGACGGAGGGCACCCGCGCGGCCGACGCCGCCCGGGTCGGCCGCCACCGGCCGCTGGAGCGGACCCCGGGACCGGAGCCGCGCTCAGGAACCGATGCCGGAGGTCGGCAGTCCCGGCGGCAGTGAGCCGCCCTCCGACCTGGTGTACGTCTCCTCGCCCAGCTCCCCCTCCCAGGCCACCGTGAGCGAGGCGGCGTCGACCGCGCCGACCTTGCCGGTGGCGCGGTCGGTGCTGCCGTCGGCGCACTTGAGGCGGATCGTCCGGGTGCCGGAGGTCTCCTTGGCCGTACCGCTGCACACGGTCCCGCCGGTCGCGAACAGGGCCGCCTTGTCGCCGGTGACCATCAGGGCGACGGCCTGGCCGTCGGTGGTCGCCAGCCAGCTGCCCTCCAGCTCGCCGGCGGCACCGGCGGACGGCGATCCGCCCGCGTCGCCGCCCGGGTCCGTGCTCGCGGACGCGCCGGGCGCCGCCGAGGTCTTGTCGCCGCCGCCCGATCCGTCACCCGGGCCGCCGCCGTCGGAGTCACCGCCGTCGGTGCACGCGGTCAGGGCCAACGCCCCCACCAGCCCGAGGGCCAGCGCCGCGGCCCGCACGGGCCGCCGTGCCCGCCGTGCCCGCCGTGCCCGCCGGAGCGCGACCTCGCCGTACCCGGCGTCCGTGCGCGCCGTGTTCTCCGTGCTCGCCGTGTTCCCCGCAGTCACCCACGTCACCGGAAGCTCCAAGCTGTAGCCGGACGGCCGTTCGGCCCCGAACAGCCGCAAGCTACCAGGACGACTTGCGCACCCCGGGAAGATGTCCGGCGTGCGCCTGCTCGCGCAGATTGACCCGGGAGAGCCCGAAGACCCGGAAGTATCCGCGCGGGCGTCCGTCGGTCTGATCGCGGTTGCGCACCCGCGTGGGGCTCGCGTCGCGCGGCTGCCTGCGCAGTTCCCGCCGGGCGGCGAGCCGTTCGGCCTCCGTCGACGAGGGCCGGCGGAGGATCTCCTTCAGCTTGGCCCGCCGTGCCGCGTACCGCGCGACGGTCTCCCGCCGCTGCTCGTTCTTCGCGATCTTGCTCTTCTTCGCCATCAGATCCTCACCCCGCGGGCACGGATGCGCGCCACGGCCGCCTCGACGCCGATCGAGTCGACCGTCCTGATCCCCTTCGTGCTCAGCCGCAGCCGCACGTGCCGGTTCTCGCTCGGCAGCCAGTAGCGCCTTGTCTGGATGTTGGGGTCGAAGCGGCGCGAAGTGCGCCGGTGGGAGTGGGAGACGCGGTTGCCGAAGCCGGGCCGGGCCCCGGTCAGCATGCAGTGGGCGGACACGGTGACGTACCTCTCCTCCGGACCGGACGGGTCCTATCTGTTAATGGAATTCATTTTCAGTAAGATAGCAGCATGGCACGCAACGAACTCCGTCCGGTCATCAAGCTCCGGTCCACCGCCGGGACCGGCTACACCTACGTCACCCGCAAGAACCGCCGCAACGACCCCGACCGGCTGGTCCTGCGCAAGTACGACCCGGCGGCCGGCCGTCACGTCGACTTCCGAGAGGAGCGCTGAGACGCCATGCGCAAGGAAATCCACCCCGAGTACCGCCCGGTCGTCTTCCGGGACCGGGCGGCGGGCTACGCCTTCCTCACCCGCTCGACCATGACCGGTGAGCGCACGGTGGAGTGGGAGGACGGCCACACCGCCGGACGAGTGGAGCGCTTCGAGCGCCGGTACCGGAAGCAGGAGGGGGCATGAGCGAGCCGGGCCGCTTCCCCGAACCGCCGGTGGTGATCGTCGGCGGGCTGCACGCCGACGCGCGCAGGGCGGCCGTGGCCCGGCTGCTCGCCGAGGTGCCCGGCAGCGTCGTCCTCCACCACGACCTGGCGACGGCCGCCGCGGGCACGGTCGTACGGACCGTCCGGGACGCCACCGGCATCCTCGCCGCCGGCGAGGCACCCCTGGTCAACGACTGCGCGTGCTGCGCGCTGCGCGAGGACCTCGTGCCCGAGCTGGTCCGGCTCGCCAAGGCCGGGGGCACCCCGCTGGCGGTCGTCGAGCTGTGGGACTCCGTCGAGCCCAAGGCGATGGCGGAGGTGGTGACGGCGGGCGGCTTCACCGTCGCCGGCGTGGTCACCGCCGTCGATCCCGCGCTGGTGCTGCCCTACCTCGGCAACGGCGACGACCTGGCCGAGGGCGGCCTGGCCGCCGCGGCCACCGACCAGCGCACCGTGGCCGACACCTTCGCGCGGCAGCTGGAGTACGCCTCCGTCCTCGCGCTCGCCGAGCCCCTCCCCGGTTCGCCGGAGGCCGACGACGAGGACCGCGAGCTGCTGGCCCAGCTGCACCCGACGGCCCGCCGGGTCCCGATCGGCCACGGGAACCCGGCGGGCGCACCGCCCGCGGCTCCGGAGCTGGCGCGGGCCGCCCTCGCCGGGTTCGACGTGGAGGCCGCGGCGGCGGCCCAGCACCCGGCCTGCGCGCTGCTGCCCGCGGAGGCCGACGCGCACGGCGTCGCCACCCTGGTCTGGCACCGCCGCCGCCCCTTCCACCCGGAGCGGCTGTACGCGGCGCTGGAGGACCTGACCTGTGCCGCGGCCCGCAGCCGGGGGCGGTTCTGGCTGGCCGGCAAGGGGGACACGCTGCTGCACTGGGACGCCGCGGGCGGTGCCCTGTGCGTGGAGAGCGCGGGGCCGTGGCTCGCCTCGCTCCCCGACGCCGCCTGGGAACTGGTCCCGCCCGTGCGCCGTGCCGCCGCCGCGCTGGACTGGCACCCCGAGCACGGCGACCGCTGCCAGCACCTGGTCTTCACATCCCCCGGCCTCGACCGCGACGGCCTGGCACGGCTGCTGGAGTCCTGCCTGCTGACCGACGCCGAGTACGCCGCGGGGCAGGCCGCCTGGGACCGGCTGCCGCCCGCCTTCGACACCCTCCTGGAGGTCTGACCCCATGCCCCGTCCCCGCAAGGCCGACCGCACACCCGCCCGGCAGCGTCCCAACCCGCTGGACCGGGCCGGAGTGACGTACGTCGACTACAAGGACACCGAGCTGCTGCGGAAGTTCATCTCCGACCGCGGCAAGATCCGCAGCCGCCGCGTCACCCGGGTGACGTCCCAGCAGCAGCGGCAGCTGGCCAGGGCGATCAAGAACGCGCGCGAGATGGCGCTGCTGCCGTACGGCACGCGCTGACCCGCCCGCCGTACCTCACGCACCAGCGACAACACCGGGGCGCGCCCGTACCGTTCGGGCCCCGGTGTTGTCGCATGTTGTTGCATATTCTTCGAATTCGGGGGCACATGCGGGAACGACTTCCCGGGCCCCGGCGTCGTAGTGGGCAGGGCTCGGTAAAGCGGTCGTCAAAGCTGTAACCGCGGGAACACCGCGCGTGCACGTGCATTTGCTCATGCATCTGCACGTGAACGGGGTTATGATCCGGATCAGTTGACCACTGCATCAATGGCCACATCAGCCAGGCACACCGGGGAGCGACCTGTGGACCACGACGTGTACGACGTGTACAACGGCATGGCCGCCACGCAGTTGCACGATGCGGCCTGGCAGAAGAGCCGGCGCAGCAACTCGCAGGGATCGTGCGTGGAGTTCGCGCGCCTGCCCGACGGCGCGGTGGCGGTGCGCAACTCCCGCTTCCCCGACGGTCCCGCGCTCGTCTACACGCGCGCCGAGATCGAGGCCATGCTGCTGGGTGTCAAGGACGGCGAGTTCGACCACCTGATCGCGAGCTGACCCGGAGCGGCCCGGAGCCGGACGGCGGTCCGGGTCCCGCTATATCCGGAACAGTGCCCAGACCACCTTGCCGTTGAGCGTCCCGGCCAGCGGGTGCCAGCCCCAGCTGTCGCTGAAGGAGTCGACGAGGAACAGGCCCCGGCCCGACTCCGCCGAGAAGTCGTCCGTCTCACGGGCCACCGGGCTGTCGTGGCTGGGGTCGCGCACCGCGCACACCAGCCGCTCGGTCCAGCGCATCAGGTGCAGCCGTACCGGGCCGTGCTGCTCGTCGTGGCGCGGGGTGTCCGCGGGCAGCGCGTGACGCAGGGCGTTGGTGACGAGTTCCGAGACCACCAGGCAGACGTCGTCGAAGCGGTCGCCGGTGTCCCAGCCGTCGAGCGTCCTGCGGGTGAACCTCCGGGCCTCGCGCACCGCTTCGTACCGGGGCGGCAGGGCACAGGAGGCGGCGTTGGACACTGCCGCGGGGTCGAGTGGCGGAAGGCCCTGCCGTAACGGCTCGAGCATGGTCGATCCATTCGTCCCCATGCGAGGCACTCCCGGGAATTCGCGGTCGTAGCGATGCGGCGCGGTGGTGCGGGACCATGGTTTCGGATGCGTACCGCAGATGCAAGGGCAGATGCACGTGCACGTGACCGAAATAGACCTGCCCGTACCGCTTGTTGGCCAATTTTTCCGTCATCTTCGCCTCCCCTTCATCTCCCGCGACGGCCGGTTCTGACCTGCCGCGTGCATGATCCTGCACATTTCCTTTGGCTCGATTCCGTTTCCGTAACCGGACGAGTACTGCTCGGAGTGTTTTAGTGGCAGACTGCGGCCCCTGAAGACGGTTGGGGAGGCTGGCGAACGTGAGCGCGGGAGAGCCCGGATCGGTGGTGCGGCGCATGCTGCTCGGATCACAACTCAGGCGACTGCGTGAGACGCGGGGGATCACGCGCGAGGCCGCGGGCTACTCGATCCGCGCCTCCGAGTCGAAGATCAGCCGGATGGAGCTGGGCCGGGTGAGCTTCAAGACGCGGGACGTCGAGGACCTGCTGACGCTGTACGGCATCACGGACGAGCAGGAGCGCGCCTCCCTGCTCTCCCTGGCCAAGGAGGCCAATGTCGCGGGCTGGTGGCACAGTTACTCGGACGTGCTGCCCAGTTGGTTCCCCACCTACGTGGGTCTGGAGGGCGCCGCCTCGCTGATCCGGGCCTACGAGGTGCAGTTCGTGCACGGCCTGCTGCAGACCGAGGAGTACGCCCGCGCGGTCGTCCGGCGCGGCATGAAGGGCGCCGGCGAGGCGGACGTCGAGCGGCGGGTGGCGCTGCGCCTGGAGCGGCAGAAGCACCTGGTCGCGGAGAACGCCCCCGAGTTCCACATCGTGCTCGACGAGGCCGCCCTGCGCCGCCCGTACGGCGACCGCGAGGTGATGCGCGGCCAGCTCCAGCACCTGATCGAGGTGTCCGAACGCCCCAATGTGCGCCTTCAGGTCATGCCCTTCGGCTTCGGCGGGCACTCCGGCGAGAGTGGCGCGTTCACGCTCCTCAGCTTCCCCGAGTCCGACCTCTCGGACGTCGTCTACCTGGAGCAGCTCACCAGCGCGCTGTACCTGGACAAGCAGGAGGACGTCACCCAGTACGAGACGGCGCTGAAGGAACTCCAGCAGGACAGCCCGGGGCCCGACGAGAGCCGGGACCTTCTGCGAGGACTCCTCCAACTGTCGTAAAACATAAGTACGATGACGCTCGGTCAGGCGGCTCGCTCGCGGCGGCTGCGGCAGCTAAGGGGATTGAGGGAACACATGTCGTCGTACTTCACCGACCTCGCCCAGCAGTACATCGACGGCGAGTGGCGTCCCGGCACCGGCTCCTGGGACATCATCGACTTCAACCCGTACGACAACGAGAAGCTCGCCTCGATCACGATAGCCACCGTCGACGAGGTCGACGCCGCCTACCGGGCCGCCGAGCGGGCGCAGAAGCAGTGGGCCGCGACGAACCCCTACGCGCGCCGCACGGTGTTCGAGAAGGCGCTGCGCCTGGTCGAGGAGCGCGAGGCCGAGATCAGCGAGGCGATCGTCGCCGAGCTGGGCGGCACCCGCCTGAAGGCCGCCTTCGAGCTGCACCTCGCCAAGGAGTTCCTGCGCGAGGCGGTCCACCTGGCGCTGGCGCCCGAGGGCCGGATCATCCCCTCGCCCGTGGACGGCAAGGAGAACCGCGTCTACCGGGTGCCGGTCGGTGTCGTGGGCGTCATCAGCCCCTTCAACTTCCCCTTCCTGCTCTCCCTGAAGTCGGTCGCCCCGGCCCTGGCCCTGGGCAACGGCGTCGTCCTCAAGCCGCACCAGAACACGCCGATCGTCGGCGGCACGCTGGTCGCGAAGATCCTTCAGGACGCCGGACTGCCGGCCGGCCTGCTCAACGTCGTGGTCACCGACATCGCGGAGATCGGCGACGCCTTCATCGAGCACCCGGTCCCCAAGGTGATCTCCTTCACCGGCTCCGACAAGGTCGGCCGCCACGTGGCCACGGTCTGCGCCGCCAACTTCAAGCGCTCGGTCCTCGAACTGGGCGGCAACAGCGCGCTGGTGGTCCTCGACGACGCCGACGTCGACTACGCCGTGGACGCCGCCGTCTTCAGCCGCTTCGTCCACCAGGGCCAGGTCTGCATGGCCGCCAACCGCGTGCTGGTCGACCGCGCGGTGGCCGACGAGTTCACCGAGAAGTTCGTCGCCAAGGTGAGCACCCTCAAGACCGGCGACCCTCGCGACCCGGCCACCGTCATCGGCCCGGTGATCAACTCCTCGCAGGCCGACGCGCTCTCCGGCGTGGTCGAGCAGGCGCTCGCCGAGGGCGCCACCGCCCTGGTGCGCGGCTCGGTCACCGACAACCTCGTCGAGCCGTCGGTCCTGACCGGCCTGCCCGCCGACTCCGCGCTGCTCCAGCAGGAGGTCTTCGGCCCGGTCGCCTTCCTCGTCCCCTTCGACGGCGAGGAGGAGGCCGTACGCCTGGTCAACGACACGCCGTACGGGCTGAGCGGTGCCGTGCACACCGGGGACGTCGAGCGCGGCGTCAACTTCGCCAAGCAGATCGACACCGGCATGTTCCACGTGAACGACGGGACCGTGCACGACGAGCCGATCGTGCCCTTCGGCGGCGAGAAGCACTCCGGCCTGGGCCGCCTCAACGGCGACACCATGCTGGACGCCTTCACCACACAGAAGTGGATCTCCGTGCAGCACGGGCGGAGCGGGTTCCCCTTCTAGAGGTTCTCGAGGTTCTAGGGGTTCTCGAGGGTCCCGGCGGGCGGGCCGCCCGGGTGCCGGATCTAGGCTGGACCCCATGTCAGCGATCCGTCTCCTCGTGCTCGGCGCCGTCCGCCAGCACGGGCGGGCCCACGGGTACCAGGTGCGCAACGACCTGGAGTACTGGGGCGCGCACGAGTGGTCCAACGCCAAGCCCGGCTCGATCTACCACGCGCTGAAGCAGATGGCGAAACAGGGGCTGCTCCTCGCGCACGAGATCGCGCCGTCCACGGCGGGCGGGCCGCCGCGGGTGGAGTACGAGATCACCGGGCAGGGCACCGAGGAGTACCTCGCCCTGCTCCGCGCCTACCTCACCGCCTACGACCAGCGGCCGGACGTGCTCACCGCGGCGCTCGGCTTCATGGTCGACCTCCCGCGCGAGGAGGCCCTCGCGCTGCTGGAGGAAAGGGTGCGGAAGATCGAGGAGTGGCGGGGCGCCGTCACCGAGTACTACACGCCCGAGGAGGGCCCGGGCCAGCTCGGGCACATCGGCGAGATCATGAACTACTGGGTCCACTCGGCCGACTCCGGCGCCGAGTGGACCCGCGGCCTGATCGAACGCGTCCGGGGCGGCGCGTACACCTTCGCCGGCGAGGGCGACCCGTTCGTCGGGGTGCTGGCGGACGGCGAGGAGAACCCCTTCGCGGCGGGGCGGCCGCATTACGGGGACGCTCGTTAATCAAGTTTGACCAATGAGAGGGCGCGGGTTATCTTCTGAGCTAGTAGTCAAATTTGGCTAGCTTGTCTCTCGAAGGGGAAGCGGGGAGTGACAGTGGCCGACGCGGCGATCACCGTCGAAGGAGCACGCAAGGAGTACGGCAGCAAGTACGCGTTGGACGGACTCGACCTCACGGTCGCGCGCGGCACGGTGCACGGCGTGCTGGGCCCGAACGGAGCGGGCAAGACGACCCTGGTCCGGATCCTGTCCACGCTGCTGCGGCCCGACGCGGGCCGCGTCGAGGTGGCGGGGCACGACGTCGTCGCCGAGGCGTACGCGGTACGGCTGCGCATCGGCCTGCTCGGCCAGCACGCGGCGCTCGACGAGGAGCTGGGCGGCCGGCAGAACCTGGAGATGTTCGGCCGCCTGCACCACCTGGGCGCCCGGCGGGCACGCGCGCGTGCCGACGAACTGCTCGCGCGCTTCGGCCTCTCCGACACCGGCCGCAAGCCGGTCAGCGCCTACAGCGGAGGTATGCGCCGCCGCCTGGACCTGGCCGCGTCCCTCATCACCGAACCGGAGGTGCTCTTCCTGGACGAGCCGACCACCGGCCTCGACCCGCGCGGCCGCGCCGAGGTGTGGGACTCGGTCCGCTCCCTGGTCGGCGCCGGTACGACGGTCCTGCTCACCACCCAGTACCTGGAGGAGGCCGACCAGCTCGCCGACCGCATCTCGGTCGTCGATGCCGGCCGTGTCGTCGCCGACGGCACGGCGGACGAACTCAAGGCCGCCACCGGCGGCGACCGCGTCGACGTCGTCCTGCGCGACGCCGGCCACCTGGGCGCCGCGGTGGCCCTGCTGCCGCTCACCGGCGTCCGCGTGGACCCCGACCGCCGGCTGCTCAGCGCCCCCGTCACCGACCGCATGGCCGCGCTCTCCGGCGTCGTACGGGCGCTGGAGGAGGCCGGCATCGAGGCCGAGGACGTGGCGCTGCGCCGGCCGACCCTGGACGAGGTGTTCCTGCACCTCACCGACCGCACGAAGGAGGCCGCGTGAGCACGAGCGTCCCGAACGCCGCGTCGTACGCCCTGTCCGACTCCTGGACCATGACCCGCCGCGAGCTGGCCCGCTGGGGGAGGCAGCCGGTGACGGTCGTCGTCAACCTGGTCTTCCCGGTCATGCTGCTGCTGATGTTCGGCTACCTGGTCGGCGGCGGCCGGGGCGTGAGCGGCGAGTACGTCGACTACCTGGTCCCCGGCATGCTGGCCCTCACCATGGCCTTCGGTCTGGAGGGCACCATGATCGCCGTCACCCAGGACCTCAACAAGGGCGTCGTCGACCGCTTCCGCTCGCTGCCGATGGCCAACGGCGCGGTCCTGGTGGGCCGTTCCGCCGCCGACATGCTCCAGTCGGCGCTCGGCCTCACCGCGCTGATCGGAGTCGGGTACGCGCTCGGCTGGCGGGCCCACGGCGGTCCCGGCGCCTTCCTGGGCGCGGTGGGCCTGCTCCTGCTCTTCCGCTTCGCCATGCTGTGGATCGGCATCTTCCTGGCCCTGGTGGCGGGGAAGCCCGAGCTGGTGCAGGCGGTGCAGATCCTGGTCTGGCCGGTCGGCTTCCTGTCCAACGCCTTCGCCACCCCCGACTCCATGCCCGGCTGGCTGGGCACCGTCGTCGAATGGAACCCGATGTCCCAGACCGCCACGGCCGTCCGCGACCTCTTCGGCGGCCCGGGCGGCGAGTCCGGCCACCTCTGGGCGGCCGTCGCCTGGCCGCTGGCGCTGCTCGCGGTGTTCTTCCCGCTGGCGGTGGCGAGGTTCGCGCGGTTGAGCCGCTAGGGGTGTCGTTCGGACCAGGCCCGGTCGCCGCCCACGGTGCCTTGTGGGCGGCCCGGCAAGATCCAAACGCCACCCCTAGTGGTGGAACCCGGTCGCCGCCCCCTTGTCCCGGGTCAGCGGGCCCGACTGGCGGCGCAGCTCCGGCAGCAGCCGCTCCAGGTCGTCCAGGAGCAGGTCCGCCATGTCGGTGGAGAAGCCGTTGCGGCACACCACCCGCAGCACGGAGAGGTCCTCGCGGTGCGGCGGGAAGGTGTACGCCGGCACCAGCCACCCGCCCTCCCGCAGCCGCCGGGACACGTCGAAGACGTCGTACGCCGTCACGTCGTCGGCGGTCGTGAAGGCGAACACGGGCAACTGGTCGCCGCGCGTCAGCAGCCGGAAGTCGCCCAGCGCCGCGACCCGTTCCGCCAGCGAGCCCGCGATGTCCCGGGCGTTCCGCTGCACGGCCCGGTAGCCCTCGCGGCCCAGCCGCAGGAACGTGTAGTACTGCGCCACCACCTGCGCGCCGGGCCGGGAGAAGTTCAGCGCGAAGGTCGGCATGTCGCCGCCCAGGTAGTTCACGCGGAACACCAGCTCCTCGGGGAGTGCCTCCGAGTCCCGCCACAGCGCCCAGCCCACGCCCGGATAGACCAGCCCGTACTTGTGCCCCGAGGTGTTGATCGAGGCGACCCGGGGGAGGCGGAAGTCCCACACCAGGTCCTCGTCCAGGAAGGGCGCGACCATGCCGCCCGAGGCCCCGTCGACGTGCACCGGGATGTCGAGCCCGGTCCGCTCCTGGAGGGCGTCCAGGGCGGCGCACAGGTCGGCGATCGGCTCGTAGGAGCCGTCGAAGGTGGAGCCGAGGATGCCGACGACCCCGATGGTGTTCTCGTCGCACAGCTCGGCGGCGGCCCGCGGGTCCAGGTGGAAGCGGTCGCCCTCCATCGGGACCTGGCGGGCCTCCACCTCCCAGAAGTTGCAGAACTTGTCCCAGCAGACCTGGACGTTCACGCCCATCACGAGATTGGGTCGCACGTCCTTCGCCGGATAGCGGTCGGCGTTGCGCAGCGCCCAGCGCCGCTTGAGCGCCATCCCGGCCAGCATGCACGCCTCGCTCGACCCGGTCGTCGAGCAGCCCACGGCCGCCTCCGGGTCCGGCGCGTGCCACAGGTCGGCGAGCATCGCCACACAGCGCCGCTCCAGCTCGGCGGTGCGCGGGTACTCGTCCTTGTCGATCATGTTCTTGTCCCGGCACTCGCCCATCAGCACCCCGGCCTGCGGCTCCATCCAGGTGGTGACGAAGGTGGCCAGGTTCAGCCGCGCGTTGCCGTCCAGCATCAGCTCGTCGTGGACCAGCCGGTACGCGGTCTCCGGCGGCAGCGGGGAGTCGGGCAGCCGGTGCGAGGGCGGGGCCTCGGTCATGCCGCCGAGCGGGTTCGCCGCCGCGTGGAAGGGGTTCACGGCGAGCCGGCGCCGGTCACGATCGTCGTCGCGGGACGGGCGGGGACCCTGGTGCAGTGACATGCAACCGACGGTAGGCCGGGGCCCGGGGGGCCGCACCCGGGGACGTACGGACGGGCACGGGCCCGCACCTCACGCCGGGTCGGGCGCCGGTCTCCCATTGCCGTCGAACCGGGCGACTGCGTCGGTGACGAGATCGTCGATCTGGTGCGGCGGGACGACCCCGCAGCTGATCAAGCCCGCCAGGCCCTGGAATGTGGCGAGGAAGACCAGACCGGCCCGCTGCGCGTCCTGCGCGCCGGGGCCGTCCCCGGGCCGGGCCTGCCGGAACACGTCGAGGATCGGCGCGAAGGCCTCGGCGGCGCCGCGCGCAATGGCTTCCGCGCCTGCGCCGTGCTTGTGCGCGAACATCAGCTCGACCAGGTTCGGCTCGGAGGTCGTGAAGCCGATGTAGGCGTCCGCGAGCGACCGGATCCGCTCCGCGGGCCCGCCCGCGGTCGCGGCCGCTTCTCGCAGTCGCGCACCGAGGCGCGCGAACCCCTCGACCGCGAGCGCGTCGAGCAGCGACTGGCGATCCGGGAAGTACCGGCGCGGCGCGGCATGAGTCACCCCGATCTCCCCGGTGAGCTCCCGGAGGGAGAGCTCTGCCGCCCCCTTCTCGTGGAGTTTCGTCGCAGCACGGTCCAGCAGCGCCTGACGCAGGTTGCCGTGATGGTACGGACGGGGCGGGGTCATCTCGTCAGGCTACCAAGTAGTTGCCATTGACTACATTGTAGCCAGTGGTTACATTCGGGCTATGTCCACTCCCTCTTCTTCTCTTTCTTCCGCTTCGCGGATACCCGACCAGACCGGCCGGACCGTCGTGATCACCGGTGCCGCGAGCGGCATCGGGCGATCCGCCGCCTCGGCGTTCGCCGTGCGGGGCGCGCGGGTGATTCTCGCCGTCCGCGATCAGGCGAAGGGGCGTGCGGCAGCACGCGACATCGGAGGCCGGGCCGAGGTCCGCGCCCTCGATCTGGCCTCGCTCGCCTCGGTCCGGGAGTTCGCCGAAGGCCTGCGCGAGCCGGTCGACGTCCTGGTGAACAACGCCGGAGCGATGACCGCCGCTCGCCAGGAGACGCGGGACGGCTTCGAGAGTCAGCTCGGCGTCAATCACCTCGGTCACTTCGCGCTGACGAACCTCCTCCTGGACCGCATCACCGGCCGGGTGGTGACGATCGCGTCCAGCGCCCACCGTTCGGCACACATCGACTTCGAGGACCTCCAGTGGGAGCGGCGCCCCTACCGTCCTTTCGGCGCCTACGGCCAGTCCAAACTGGCCAACCTGCTGTTCACGTCCGAATTGCAGCGCCGGCTCACCGAGGCCGGCTCGCCGGTGATCGCCACGGCCGCGCATCCCGGATGGGCGTCGACCGGGTTCCGGATCACCAGCGGCAACCGGCTCCTCGACACGCTCGTGGCGTTCAGCACGCCGTTCCTCGCGCACGGCCCGCAAGGCGGCGCGCTCCCGACCCTGCTGGCGTCAACCGGTGACGTACCCGCCGGGAGCTTCGCCGGCCCGAGCCGCTTCGGCGGCGTGCGCGGCCCCGCCGCACTTGCCGAGCCGTCCGGTCGAGCAAAGGACCCCGAGACCGCCAGACGTCTGTGGGAGGTCTCCGAACGGCTCACGGGCACCGGGTTCCCGCTGACCGCGGACGCGCTCGCCGGTCCGCACACACCTTGACGGCTGGTCAGCGGTTCCCGCGGCGCATGGGGACCAGGTTGCCGCGCCGGTGGGCGGCGATGAGCATGGGGATCGCGATCAGCAGGCTGACGACGACGGGCACGATCGACGCCTCCAGACCGAAGTCTCCGCCGGTCAGCAGCTCGGGGCCGGTCGGGTTGGTGGTCATCAGGCCCTCCGAGGCGTGGCCGGAGACCGGGATGCCGATCAGGCCCAGGGTGGTGTTCCAGGCGAAGTGCAGTCCCACGACGAACCAGATGTTGCGCGTCCACAGGAACGCGGCACCGAGGAGGACGCCGGCCTCGACGGCGATCGCGGCCGAACTCCACAGGGTGGCGTCCGGGTTGGCCAGGTGCAGTAGGCCGAACAGCACCGCGGTGGTCGTCAGAGCCGCCCAGCTGCCCCACATCTTCTCCAGCGCCTGGAGAGCGAGGCCGCGGAAGATCAGTTCCTCGGTCACGGCGGCGCCGAGCTGCATCGCGGCCATGCTCGCCACGATCGACAGGGCGCTGCCGGGTCGTTCGGTGAACGAGAACTCGGTGAGGAGCATGAGCATCGACACGGTGATGAACGCGAAGCCGATCGCGGCGCCGGACAGCGCCCGCGTCACGGCTCCCGGCCTCGCGAGCTCCGGCATGCTCCGCCGGGCGACGAAGCGCATGACCGCCCAGTAGACGGCGACCGCCAGGACCGCGCCGACGACGGCGACCACCCCGCCCGCCGAGGCCAGCCCGGACGCCAGACCCACCCCCACGATCCCGGTCAGCATCCAGACGAGGGGAGACTGGAGGAAGCGGCCACGCTCCACGCGTGTGGGCCGGGGCGAAGCGGTGCGAGTCGTACTCATGGTGACCTCCGGGTGGCATCGGCCGCGTGCCTTCCGGCGACCTGCCAGGAACGCTACGCAGACGGCCACGTTCCCGAATCACCCCCGAGTGGACAGTCCCCCGTAGCTCCCGCGGGGGACACGGGGCGGTGGCTGCCGCGCAGGGCGGGGCCGGTCACGGCGTGGCACGCGGAACGTCCGGGCTTGCACCTCACGTCACGTGAGGAGGCAGCGTGGACGGCGTCAGAGAAAGGAGCGGAAGTGAGCTACTCCGTGGGACAGGTGGCCGGCTTCGCCGGAGTGACGGTGCGCACGCTGCACCACTACGACGACATCGGCCTGCTCGTACCGAGCGAGCGCAGCCACGCGGGCCACCGGCGCTACAGCGACGCCGACCTCGACCGGCTGCAGCAGATCCTGTTCTACCGGGAGCTGGGCTTCCCGCTCGACGAGGTCGCCGCCCTGCTCGACGACCCGGCCGCGGACCCGCGCGCGCACCTGCGCCGCCAGCACGAGCTGCTGTCCGCCCGGATCGAGAAGCTGCGGAAGATGGCGGCGGCCGTGGAGCAGGCCATGGAGGCACGCAGCATGGGAATCAACCTCACGCCCCAGGAGAAGTTCGAGGTCTTCGGCGACTTCGACCCCGACCAGTACGAGGAGGAGGTCCAGGAACGCTGGGGCGGCACCGACGCCTACCGCCAGTCGAAGGAGAAGACCGCCTCCTACACCAAGGAGGACTGGCAGCGCATCCAGGACGAGGCCGCCGAGCTGACCCGGCGCTTCGTCGCCCTGATGGAGGCCGGTGAGCCCGCCGAATCCGAGGGGGCCATGGACGCCGCCGAGGAACACCGGCAGGGCATCGTCCGCAACCACTACGACTGCGGGTACGAGATGCACACCTGCCTGGGCGACATGTACGTCTCGGACGAACGTTTCACGCGGAACATCGACGCCGCCAAGCCGGGCCTCGCCGCCTACATGCGCGACGCGATCCTCGCCAACGCCGTCCGGCACACCCCCTGAGCGGTGGTCGTGGCCCGGGTCTCACTCCCGGGCCACGACCACCGCCGTCCCGTACGCGCACACCTCGGTGCCCACGTCCGCCGCCTCCGTCACGTCGAAGCGGAAGGACAGCACCGCGTTGGCACCGCGCGCGCGTGCCTGCTCGACCAGCCGCTCCATCGCCTGGTTGCGGGTCTCGACCAGCGTCTTGGTGAGACCGCGCAGCTCACCGCCGACCAGCGACTTCAGCCCGGCACCGATCTGGCTCCCCAGGTGCCGGGAGCGCACGGTCAGCCCGAAGACCTCCCCGAGCACCTCCTGCACCCGGTGGCCCGGCAGATCGTTGGTGGTCACGACGAGCACGTCGGGCTGCGGGCCCTGGCCGCCGCCGTATTCTTCAATACCCATGATTCTCAGGTTTCCCCGGGGAACGTCACAGCGCACCCCAAGACGCCCCGTGGAACCTGGGGCACCGCGGCCGCGTTGTACGTTTGGGCAGCCAGGTCCAGCCCGCCTCCCCCCAGCAGCAGGAGCCACAATCCCGTGACCACCCTTGCGCTCGGTCCCGAGTGGATCAGCCCGGACTATCTGATCGAGACGTTCAGTCTGCCGGGCATCCTGCTCATCGTCTTCGCCGAGTCGGGACTCTTCGCGTTCCTGCCCGGCGACTCGCTGCTGTTCACCGCGGGCCTGTTCGTCGCCCAGGGCGAGTACATCAGCCAGCCGCTGTGGCTGGTGTGCACCCTGATCGTGGCCGCCGCCGTCCTCGGCGACCAAGTCGGCTACATGATCGGCAAGTTCTTCGGTCCGAAGCTCTTCAGCCGCCCCAACTCCAAGCTCTTCAAACAGGAGAATCTGGAGAAGGCGCACGAGTTCATGGAGAAGTACGGCCCCAAGGCGATCGTCCTGGCCCGCTTCGTGCCCATCGTGCGCACCTTCGCCCCCATCGTGGCGGGCGCCGGCCGCATGAAGTACCGCACCTTCCTCACGTACAACGTCATCGGCGGCGTCGCCTGGGGCACCGGCGTCACCCTCGCGGGCTACTGGCTCGGCCAGATCGAGTTCATCCGGGCCCACGTCGAGGGCATCCTCGTCCTGATCATCCTGATCTCCGTCGTCCCGATCGCCATCGAGTACCTGCGCGAACGCAAGAAGAAGCAGCGCGCCGCGGCGGCCGCGCCGACCCCTGCGGCGGCCCAGCAGCACCAGCCCCAGCCCTCGTACCCGGTCATGGACGACGCCACGACCCAGCTCCGCCGGGTGGACCCGTACGACCAGCCGCAGCAGCAGTACGACCAGTACGGCCAGCAGTACGACCAGGGCTACGGCGACCAGCCGCCCTACGGCACCCAGCAGCCCCCGCAGCAGCCGTACGCCCAGCAGTACCCGCAGGGCTACGGCGACCGGCCCCAGCAGTACGGCGACCAGTACCCGTACAACCAGGGCCGCTGAAAGCGTCCCAAGGGGCGCGGGGCTGCATTGATGTGCGGCTTCGCCGCGTGGGCGCGACCAGCCACGACGAGCCCGTAGCCGCCGACGGACAGAACCACCCGAGTCCGTGAGGCGGCCGGCTCTAGAAACCCCGGGTCCGCTTCGCCGCCCGCCTGCCGGCGGCACTCGCGGCGCCGGGCACCTTCAGGAACAGCCGCGAGATCTCCCCGCCCAGGTTCACCCCGATCGCGATGGCCATCGCCAGCGCCACCGCGTTGGACAGCGACAGCAGCCCCGAGTCGACCTCGCTCTGCGCGATCCCCAGCAGACCGAAGTACGTCGCCGAACCGGGCAGCAGCGGCCCGATCGCCGCGGTCGTGTACGGCAGCGCCGACGCGAACCGGTAGCGGGACATCAGCTGCCCGAACAGGCCCACGAGCCCCGCTGCGGCGGCCGTGGAGGCCACCGGCGAGATGTCACCGGCGTAGTGCATGGCGCCGTACACGCACCAGGCGATGCCGCCGTTCAGGGTCACCGCGAGGACGGTGGCCCGTTCCTGCTGGAGCAGGATCGCGAAGGCCAGCGACAGCAGCATCGAGGCGAAGATCTGCACGAACGGTTCGTCACCGGTGCCGAGCTTGGCGTCCGGGTTCAGCTCGGCGCCCAGCTGGACCCCGAAGTACAGCACCACCAGCACCCCGGCGACGATGCTGACGAAGAAGTACATGACCTCCAGCAGACGGGCCGCGGCGGTGATGTAGAAGCCGGTCAGACCGTCCTGCACCCCCGCGACCAGCGCCCGCCCGGGCAGCAGCGCGAACAGCCCACCGGTGATCACCGCGGACGCCTTCACGTCGACGTGCGTCACCGTCAGCACGACACCCATCGCGGCCGGCGGCATCGCCGCCACCGCGAACTGGTAGAACTCCGGCAGCCCGCGCCCGGCGCACAGCCAGGCCAGCCGGTCGCCGAGCATCGAGCCGAACATCGCCGCGAAGAACACGGTCAACCCGCCACCGACGAGCAGCGAGGCCCCGCCCGCGAGCAGACCGCTCGCCATGGTCAGCACCCAGGTGGGGTACGGGTGCCGGTTGCGGCGGATCTCCGCGAGGCGCCGGTAGGCCTCCTCCAGCGAGATGTTCGTGTCGGGGTCGCTGAGGTCGTCCACCAGGTGGAACACGGCCGCCAGCCGGGTGTAGTCGGTGCCCCGGCGGCGTACCGTCCGCGACGCCGTCACCGGGTCGTCGACCAGGGACGGCTGGTGGGAGATCGACAGCAGGGTGAAGGTGACGTTGGGCTCGCAGCGGTCCAGGCCGTAGGACCGGCAGACGGCGAACATGGCCGCCTCCACGTCCTCGGCGCCCTCACCGCCCGCCAGCAGCAGCTCCCCGATACGCAGGGTCAGGTCGAGCACGCGCGGCACGGCCGGGCCGGTCTCGTCGTCGTGCTTCTGCGAGGGCTCGGGCGCGGGCCGCTCGGCCACCGGCATCCGCAGCATGGCGCGCATCCGGTCCTGCCAGGGCACGTCCGTCAGGCTCACCGCGGGGAAGCCGCTCGCCGGGGTGAAGGCGGCCGGGGCGGTCCACGCGCTGTGCGTGCTCGGCATGGTGAACGCCGAACCCTCGGTGTCCGCGGGGGCGGCCGGAGGCGCCTCCAGGCCGTCGGGGAGCGAGAACTCCGAGGTCGTCTCGGACTCGCTGTCGGCGGGCCGGGTGACGGCGAGTCCCTGCGGGATCTCGAACTCGGACGTCGTCGACGACTCGCCGTCGATCGACGCCGCGATCCCACTGGGCTGCCGGAAGGCACTGCGGGCCTCGTCCGACTGCGGTTTGGGCTCCTCCGCCTCCGTCACCTGCGCAACGCTCCCTGGTACGAACACACCCTCCTGTTGACCTCAGTATGGTCACTCAAACACGAACGGGCCGCACGCGTGTGCGTGCGGCCCGTTACGGGAGAGGCGCCTGCTCAGTGGCCGCCCTGGTCCTTGAAGCGCTTGTAGGACCGCTCGATCTCGGCCTCGGCCTCGGTGCGGCCCACCCAGTCGGCGCCCTCGACGGACTTGCCGGGCTCCAGGTCCTTGTAGACCTCGAAGAAGTGCTGGATCTCCAGGCGGTCGAACTCCGACACGTGGTGGATGTCACGCAGGTGCTCCACGCGCGGGTCGGTCGACGGCACGCACAGCAGCTTGTCGTCGCCGCCGGCCTCGTCCGTCATCCGGAACATGCCGATCGCGCGGCAGCGGATGAGGCAGCCCGGGAAGGTCGGCTCGTCCAGGATGACCAGCGCGTCCAGCGGGTCGCCGTCCTCGCCGAGGGTGTTCTCGACGAAGCCGTAGTCGGTCGGGTAGGCGGTCGAGGTGAACAGGCGGCGGTCCAGGCGGATACGACCGGTCTCGTGGTCCACCTCGTACTTGTTCCGCGAACCCTTCGGGATCTCGATCGTGACGTCGAACTCCACCGGACGCTCCTCCATGATCAGCACATAGTTCTGGTGGTTAAGTGTCCCTCACGCAGGTGTGTGATCGCGAAAGGGGCTGGTGACAGTGCCAGAGCTGAGACCTTGGCGGACCGCGCGACCGCATGTCGCGCGGGCCGCGGATGCCGTACGTCCCCGTCTGGCCCGATTCGTCCGGGCAACCGGACCGCGGGTCGCACGGTTGGCACGGGCCACGGCGCCGCGGCTCGCCCGGATCACGAGGCCGAAGACCTGGCAGTACACCGCCGGTGCCGCCACCGCCGGGCTGGCACTGGCCGCCGGGGTGGTGACCGTCGCCGGCCCCTGGGACTCCACGGGTCAGCGTACGGCCGAGCGGGACCGGGCCGTCGCCCTGGAGCACACGGGTGGCGCAGATCACGGCCGCGGATCCGGGGCCTTCGGTACGTCGTCCGGTTCGCCCCGCCCCGCGCCCAGCGCCGGGGCCGTACTGGCCGGTCTCGGCGGCACCTCCACCCCCGGCGGCGTCAAGGCGGCACCCGGCGACCAGGACCTCGCGGACCTCCTCGACCCCCTGCTCAAGGACGCCCCCGGGCTCGGTGAGCGCCGCGCGGCGGCCGTCGTCGACCTCACCACCGGCAAGCGCCTGTACGGCCTCGGCTCCGACGCCCCGCTCACCCCGGCCTCCACCACCAAGATCGCCACGGCCGTCGCCGCCCTCACCGCCCTCGGCCCCGACCACCGCCTCACCACCCGCACCGCCCTGGAGGCCGACACCGGCGAGGTCGTCCTGGTCGGCGGCGGCGACCCCACCCTCACCGCGCGCGAGGACGCCCGGGGCCTGGCCAGCCTGCGCACCCTCGCCGAGAAGACCGCCGCCGCCCTGAAGAAGCGGGGCGTGCGCGAGGTGACGCTGTCGTACGACACGACGCTCTACGCCGGTACGGAAATGCACCCGATCGGGGTCAACGAGAACCTCGCCCGCGTCACCGCCCTGATGACCGACGAGGGCCGCACCGACGACTCCACCAGCGGCCCCGCCCCGCGCGTGCCCGACCCGGCCGCCGACGCCGCCCGCACCTTCGCCGGCCTCCTGAAGCAGCACGGCGTCACCGCGTCGACCCCCGGCCCCTCCAAGGCCACCGGCCGCGCCGACACCCTCGCCACGGTCTCCTCGCCCCCGCTGTCGGCCCTGGTCGAGCGGATGCTGACCAACAGCGACAACGACCTCGCCGAGGCCCTGGCCCGCCACACCGCCGTGGCGACCGGCAAGCGCGCCGACTTCGACGGGGCGGGCGCCGCCGTCACGGCCCGCCTGAAGCAGCTCGGCCTGCCGGTGGGCGGCGCGCGGTTCCACGACGGAAGCGGCCTGGACCGCACCGACCTGATCAGCGCCGACCTGCTCACCGCGCTGCTGGCCGAGGCGGCCGACCCGGCCCGCCCCCAGCTGCGCCCGGTCCTCACCGGCCTGCCCGTCGCCCACTTCACCGGCACCCTGTCCGGCCGTTACACGGACGGCGCAGCGGGCCTCGTCCGAGCCAAGACCGGCACCCTCACGGGCGTCAACACCCTCGCCGGCACGCTGACCACCCCCGACGGCCGCCTCCTCGGCTTCGCCTTCCTGGCCAACGACACGACGGACGCCCGGGCGGCCCAGTCGGCTCTGGACCACGCGGCAACGGCACTGGCGTCCGAGCCCTCGTAGCTGCGGGCAGTCGTGCCACACCGCCGTGGGCAGGCGTTCCGCAAGGCGGAACGGGTGGGCACGGCCTGCAACGCCGGGTGCCCAGGTAACGGACCTCGCCCCCGCCGACCTGGTACCCCGCACGACTGCCCCCCAGCGGCAGCGCTCCCGTACCGTTGACGCATGACGAGCATCGGCGCAAATTCCGGCATGGTCGACTGGAACCTCGCGGTGGCGACCGCGACCCGGCTCGTACGGCCGGGCCCCGAGGTGAGCCGCGACGAGGCCAGGGCCGTCGTCGCCGAGCTCCGCCGCCATGCCAAGTCCTCGGAGGAGCACGTCCGCGGCTTCACCCGGATGGGCACCGAGGAGACCCACGACACCCCCGTCCTGGTGGTCGACCGGCCCGGCTGGGTCCGGGCCAACGTCGCCGGGTTCCGGGAGCTGCTCAAGCCCCTGCTGGAGAAGATGCAGGAGCGGCGCGGCGGCGGCGCGGGCAACGCGGTCCTCGGCGCCGTCGGCGGCAAGGTCACCGGCGTGGAGCTGGGCATGCTGCTGTCGTTCCTGTCCTCCCGCGTCCTCGGCCAGTACGAGACGTTCGCCCCGGCCACCCGGGAACTGCCGGCCGGCGCGAACGGCGGCGGCCGGCTGCTCCTGGTCGCACCGAACATCGTCCACGTGGAACGCGAACTCGACGTCGAGCCGCACGACTTCCGCCTGTGGGTGACCCTGCACGAGGAGACGCACCGCACGCAGTTCACCGCCGTGCCCTGGCTGCGCGACCACCTCGAGGGCGAAATCCAGTCGTTCCTGGCCGAGACCGACGTGGACCCGATGACCGTGCTCGAACGGGTCCGCGAGGCCGCCCAGTCGCTGGCCGGGGGCCGTCCCGAGGCGGAGGAGGACGACGGCGGCCGCTCGCTCGTGGAGCTGGTGCAGACCCCGGCCCAGCGGGAGGTGCTCGGCCGCCTCACCGCCGTGATGTCCCTCCTGGAGGGGCACGCCGACTTCGTGATGGACGGCGTGGGACCGGCGATCGTGCCGAGCGTCGGGGAGATCCGGGAGAAGTTCCAGCAGCGCCGCGCCAAGGGCGCCTCCCGCCTCGACATGGCGCTGCGCAAGCTGCTCGGCCTGGACGCCAAGCTCCGTCAGTACCGGGACGGCGAACGGTTCGTACGGGCCGTCGTCGAGGAGTGCGGCATGGACGGCTTCAACCGTGTCTGGACCTCGCCCAACACGCTCCCCACCAAGTCGGAGATCGCCAAACCGGCGGACTGGATCGCGCGGGTGCACCGCAAGCCGGAGGCGTGAGCCGCGCGGGCGGGGCGTGAAACGATTCCGGCCTACGGCAGGCGAACGACCCTTCAATCACCCGTCCGAGGGACCGTGAGCCTTCGGCAGGCGTGCGATGCTCGGGGAACGGCCCGTTTCTGTCACCATCTACACACTCTGCGTGACCGAACCTCGGGCTCACCCCCGACAACTTCATGAAGGGCACCGGACATGGGTCCCCATCCTGCGGTCGCGGCGATACGCCTGGCGGTCCGCCGCGTCCTCCACGACATCCTCACCGAACTGAACACCCCGGCCGGCGTCCCCGCCGCGACGGCCGTCGAACGCACGCCTGAGCGTACGCCCGGACTTCCCACGGCACCGCTCGTGCTGGTGGCGTGCTCCGGCGGTGCCGACTCCATGGCGCTCGCCTCCGCCCTCGCCTTCGAGGCTCCCCGGCTCGGCGTCCGGGCCGGCGGTGTCACCGTCGACCACGGCCTGCAGAGCGGCTCCGACCTGCGCGCCGAAGAGGTCGTCCTGCGCCTGCGCGAACTGGGCCTCGACCCCGTGGAGGCCACCGCCGTGACCGTCGGCCGCGCCGGCGGCCCGGAAGCCGCCGCCCGCGACGCCCGCTACGCCGCCCTCGACGCCGCCGCCGCCCGCCACGGCGCCGCCGCCGTCCTGCTCGGCCACACCCGCGACGACCAGGCCGAGACCGTCCTGCTGGGCCTCGCCCGCGGCTCCGGCATCCGCTCCCTGTCGGGCATGGCCGCGGTCTCGGGGGCCGACGGCCGTTACCGGCGCCCCTTCCTCCAGGTCGACCGCCAGACCGCCCGCAAGGCCTGCATGGTCCAGTCCCTGCCCGTCTGGGACGATCCCCACAACGCCGACCCCGCCTACACCCGCTCCCGGCTGCGCCACGAGGGCCTGCCCGCCCTGGAGAAGGCCCTCGGCAAGGGCGTCGTCGAGGCCCTCGCCCGTACGGCCCAACTCTCCCGGGACGACGCCGACGCCCTCGACACCTGGGCCCGCCAGGCCGAGGCCGGCGTCCGCGACGCCACCGGCGGACTGGAGTGCGCCAAGCTGTACGCCCTGCCGCCCGCCGTACGCCGCCGCATCCTGCGCCGCGCCGCCCTGGAGGCCGGTGCCCCGGGCGGTGCGCTGTTCGCCCGCCACATCGAGGAAGTGGACCGGCTCATCACCGGCTGGCGCGGTCAGGGGGCCATCAACCTCCCCGGCAAAGTCGTCGCCCGGCGGCAGGGTGGCAGACTGGTGATTCGGCAAGGCTGAATCCGGACCCTCCAGCGATCCGCACACGGATCGACGGACGCTCCGGACTGGCCGGTGGGACGACCGAAAGTGATGCGGGTGGACGCGAACGACATGGGTGCCGACCTCGAGAAGGTACTCATCACCAAGGAAGAGATCGACGCGAAGCTGGCCGAGCTGGCCGCGAAGATCGACGCGGAGTACGCGGGCAAGGACCTGCTCATCGTCGGCGTCCTCAAGGGCGCCGTGATGGTCATGGCCGACCTGGCGCGCACGCTGTCCACCCCCGTCACGATGGACTGGATGGCGGTGTCCTCGTACGGCGCGGGCACCCAGTCCTCCGGTGTGGTGCGGATCCTCAAGGACCTCGACACCGACATCAAGGGCCGCCACGTCCTGATCGTCGAGGACATCATCGACTCCGGCCTGACCCTGTCCTGGCTGATCTCCAACCTCGGCTCGCGCGAGCCCGCCTCCCTCAAGGTGTGCACGCTGCTGCGCAAGCCCGACGCGGCGAAGGTCGCCATCGACGTGGAGTGGGTCGGCTTCGACATCCCCAACGAGTTCGTCGTCGGCTACGGCCTCGACTACGCCGAGAAGTACCGCAACCTCCCGTTCGTCGGTACGCTCGCGCCCCACGTGTACGGCGGCTGACGCGGGCCTGTAACGGGCTTCACGGTGTTTGTGCGGGTCACCCGGGAACCCCTCGGGCCCCCGCGCCGTTGGAGCATGCAGACGGGACGTCGGCCCGCCCGTGCGGCTGAGGGCCGCCACGCTGGGGTACCGTCAGAAGAACTGTCTTATCAAACTCACTATGGCAGGAGGGACGGGGCGACACCGCTCCGTGTGGATGGACGTGAAGCGATACTTCCGTGGGCCAATCATGTGGATCGTGCTGGCCGTCCTTGCCGTGGTCGTGTTGATGCAGGTCGTGGGCTCGTCCGGTGGCTACAAGACGGTCGACACGGGCCAGGTCGTCCAGGCGATCAACGACAACAGGGTCGAGTCGGCCAAGCTGACCACCGGTGACGAGCAGACCATCAAGGTCCAGCTCAAGGACGGCCAGAAGGTCGAGGGCAGCTCGAAGATCCAGGCGAGCTACATCGGCGACCAGGGCGTGACCCTCGCCAACACACTTCAGAACAAGTACCAGGACAAGCAGATCACCGACGGCTACACCGTGTCGCCGTCGAAGCAGAACCCGTTCGTCGGGATCCTGCTCTCCCTGCTCCCGTTCGTCCTCATCGTGGTCGTCTTCCTGTTCCTGATGAATCAGATGCAGGGCGGCGGCGGCCGCGTGATGCAGTTCGGCAAGTCCAAGGCCAAGCTCATCACCAAGGACACCCCCAAGACGACGTTCTCCGACGTCGCCGGGTCCGACGAGGCCGTCGAGGAGCTCCACGAGATCAAGGAGTTCCTCCAGGAGCCGGCCAAGTTCCAGGCCGTCGGCGCCAAGATCCCCAAGGGCGTGCTGCTGTACGGCCCGCCCGGCACCGGCAAGACCCTGCTCGCGCGTGCCGTCGCGGGCGAGGCGGGCGTGCCGTTCTACTCGATCTCCGGTTCCGACTTCGTCGAGATGTTCGTCGGTGTCGGTGCCTCCCGAGTGCGCGACCTGTTCGAGCAGGCCAAGGCGAACGCCCCGGCCATCGTCTTCGTCGACGAGATCGACGCGGTCGGCCGCCACCGCGGCGCCGGCCTCGGCGGCGGTCACGACGAGCGCGAGCAGACCCTGAACCAGCTGCTCGTCGAGATGGACGGCTTCGACGTCAAGGGCGGCGTGATCCTCATCGCCGCGACGAACCGGCCCGACATCCTCGACCCGGCGCTGCTGCGCCCCGGCCGCTTCGACCGGCAGATCGCCGTCGACCGCCCGGACATGCAGGGCCGTCTGGAGATCCTCAAGGTCCACCAGAAGGGCAAGCCGGTCGCGCCCGACGTCGACCTGTCGGCCGTCGCCCGCCGTACGCCCGGCATGACCGGTGCCGATCTGGCCAACGTGCTGAACGAGGCCGCCCTGCTGACGGCCCGCAGCAACCAGAAGCTGATCGACAACCACATGCTGGACGAGGCGATCGACCGCGTGGTCGCGGGCCCGCAGAAGCGGACCCGGATCATGTCGGACAAGGAGAAGAAGATCACCGCGTACCACGAGGGCGGTCACGCCCTGGTCGCGGCGGCCTCACCGAACTCCGACCCGGTCCACAAGATCACGATCCTGTCCAGAGGCCGGGCCCTCGGCTACACGATGGTGCTCCCGGACGAGGACAAGTACTCGACCACGCGCAACGAGATGCTCGACCAGCTCGCCTACATGCTGGGCGGCCGCGCGGCCGAGGAGCTGGTCTTCCACGACCCGACGACGGGCGCGGCCAACGACATCGAGAAGGCCACCGGCCTGGCCCGGGCGATGGTCACCCAGTACGGCATGACCGAGCGTCTCGGCGCGATCAAGTTCGGCGGCGACAACAGCGAGCCGTTCCTCGGGCGTGAGATGGCGCACCAGCGCGACTACTCGGAAGAGGTCGCCGCGCTGGTCGACGAGGAGGTCAAGAAGCTCATCGAGACGGCGCACAACGAGGCCTGGGAGATCCTGGTCGAGAACCGCGACGTCCTCGACAACCTCGTCCTCGCGCTGCTGGAGAAGGAGACGCTGGGCAAGGAGGAGATCGCCGAGGTCTTCGCTCAGATCGTCAAGCGCCCCTCCCGGCCCGCCTGGACCGGTTCCTCCCGCCGTACGCCCTCGACGCGTCCGCCGGTGCTCTCCCCCAAGGAGCTGGCACTGACGAACGGGGCGAACGGCGCGACGGCGGCGATCTCCACCGCCAAGAGCACCACGGTGGAGCCCGCTCCGGCACCGGAGCGAGCACCGGAGGACCGCCCGGAGAGCTGACCCCGGCCACCCCGGACCGCCCCGGCGGCCCGACCCGGCCCGGAATGTATGCCGCGCCCCCCAGGTTCTAGCCTTGGGGGGTGCGGCATTTTCGTATGCCGTCGCAGGACGGATCAGGAACGAGGCATCACATGACCGACCCCGTGACGCTGGACGGCGAGGGAAAGATCGGCGAGTTCGACGAGAAGCGGGCCGAGAACGCCGTACGCGAGCTGCTGATCGCGGTCGGCGAGGACCCGGACCGCGAGGGCCTCAGGGAGACTCCGGCGCGCGTGGCACGGGCGTATCGGGAACTTCTCGCGGGACATACCCAGGAGCCCGAGGACGTGCTGACGACGACGTTCGACATCGGGCATGACGAGATGGTCCTGGTGAAGGACATCGAAATCGTCAGTCTGTGCGAACATCACATGCTGCCGTTCCACGGTGTGGCGCACATCGGGTACATCCCGGCGGCGAGTGGCAAGATCACCGGTCTCTCGAAGCTCGCACGGCTGGTCGAGGTCTTCGCGCGTCGCCTGCAGGTGCAGGAACGTCTCACCACGCAGGTCGCCGACTCTCTCATGCGGATCCTGGAGGCCCGAGGCGTGATCGTCGTCGTCGAGGCCGAGCACATGTGCATGTCGGTACGCGGGGTTCGCAAGCCGGGGGCCAAGACCACGACGTCGGCGGTGCGCGGGCAGCTTCGGGACGCGACGACCCGGGCCGAGGCAATGAGCCTGATACTGACCCGCTGACCTGATTGTCAGTGGTGCCCGATATCGTCCTTGATCAGTGAGTCGATCGCTGATCAAGGGGGATCGCGGTGGCGTACGGTCTGCCCAGCAAACAGACGGTGAACACAGTCGAGGGACGCTCACAGGCGCGGAATGTACGGGTGGGGTGCCGCCTGTGGATGTTGGACGGGGCGCGTACGGTTCCGACCACGGTCGCGGCGGTCACCACCACCCGCGCTCGCGAAGTGGTGGACGTCGTGACCGATCACCTGACGTTCACCGTGGCGCCCGACCAGTTGCTGGGTACGCCCGACGGGTGGGTTCACGCGCGGGACGCCACGGGAACCGTGCTCGCCTGGACGCCGGCAAGGAAGTTGTGCCGCACCCGGCTCACCGTCGAGCCGGGTTATGAGCTGGGCTATCTGGTCGGAGCCAACTGCGCGGACGGGACCGTCGGCAGAAACTACGTCTCGTTGGTCGTCAATGACGAGGCCTTCGCCTCGCGCTATGCGGCGTGCCTCACGGCCGTGACCGGACTGCCCGCCCGTCTGGAGGCGGTGACACGACCTTCTGGTTACCTCCAACGGGACGTTCCGGGCTTTCGCGTCCGTGTCGTGTCGTCCTACCTGGCCGACCTGATGAGGCAGTACGTGGGTGGCGATGCGCACCACATGCGGCAGCGGTTCCCCAGGGTGGTCCTCCGAAACCGGGAAACCTTCGAGGGCTTCCTGGACGGCTACACGGACGGCGACGGGTTCCGTTCCAAGAGGTGGTCGGGCCGAGTGCTCGTGAGCGGGAACGTGGCGTTCCTTTCAGACCTGGCGCAGGTGCTGGGCGCGCGGTTCACTCCGCGGACCAATGGTCTGGCGTCGCATCTGGTCGTGGTCGACGGTTGGTCCTCGCGCGGTGCGTTCAAGGCCGAGCGGCACCCTCTGCAGCTCCGGGAGTCCTGCTGGACTCAGGTCCACGAGGTGCGGCTGCGGACCACCGCGAACAAGCCATTCACCCTCTACAACTATCGGCTCGAACCACACCCCGGCTTCCTGGTCAACGGACATCTGGTCCGCCAGCCCTGGTGAGCCGGGTATGTCACGCCGCTGACGCCGCGCCCGGGTGGTCGTCGTCCTCGTCGTCCGGGAGTCTGCAGACTCGTTCCATGAAGAGGGCGGCCGCTATCACGGCGATGCCCGCGACGACCGAGGCGCCCGCGTAGATGGCCTGGTCGCGGCGGGCCGGGATGTCGAGGTACTCCAGCAGGAAGACGCCCGTGCCGCCGTACATGCCGGCGACGAGGGCGGCCACCAGGGCGCTGGCCTGGCCGAAGACCACGGCGCGGGCCGCCATCATCGGGTCGACGCCCTTGGCGCCGGGGACGCGGTCCCGCTGGGCCTTGAGGCGGGCGCGGATCGAGAGCGCCGTGGCCAGCAGGATCACCGCGATCAGGGCGAGGACGACGGGGGCGGCCAAGGGGACGCTCGGCAGCGTACCCACCGAGTTCCACAGGCGGGCGCCGGCCCAGGACAGGATTCCGGCGACGACGAACACGCCGGCCAGCACCCTGATGCGCAGCTCTTTCACGGTGTTCCGGTGTCCCTTCGGCTCCCCGGCGCGGTCGTCCCGACCTCGTCGTCCTCGTCGACCTTAACGACTACTCGGGCAGCTGGAGTTCCAGGTCGGCGCGGGGCGCGACGCCGTCGCGGGTGACGGCGTCCAGGAGGTCGGCGACCCTGCCCCGGCCGGGCAGCGCGGCCTCCGGGTCGACGTCCAGCCAGGGGGCCAGCACGAAGGCGCGTTCGTGGGCGCGCGGGTGGGGGAGGGTGAGGTGCGGGTCCTCCGAGACGACCTCGGCGTAGGCGACGATGTCGACGTCCAGGGTGCGCGGGCCCCAGCGTTCGTCGCGGACCCGGTGGAAGGCCTCCTCGACCGCGTGCGCCCGCTCCAGGAGGGAGGACGGGGGCAGGGTCGTCTTGAGCACCACGACCGCGTTGAAGTAGGAGGGCTGGCTGCCCGCGGCGACGCCCCACGGCTCCGTCTCGTAGACCGGCGAGACGCCCTTGACGCGGACGCCGGGGGTGTCCTCCAGGGCGTCGATCGCGCCCTGGAGGGTCTCCAGGCGGTTGCCGAGGTTGGCGCCGAGGGCGACCACCGCGCGCTTGGGGTTGGACAGGGTGGTGTCCGCGGCGTCGACCTGCTCGATGACGGAGGCGGGCACGGGCTGTACGGTCGGGTCGCTCGGACCCTGGGCGAAGGGGGCGCTCATACACGGCTCCGGATGATGGTGACGGTCACGTCGTCGAAGGGGACGGTGATCGGCGCGTCCGGCTTGTGGACGCAGACCTCGACCTCCTCGACCCCTTCGTGCTTCAGACAGGCCTGGGCGATGCGCTCGGCGAGGGTCTCGACGAGGTTGACCGGCTCGCCCTCGACGACGGCCACGACCTCCTCGGCCACGATGCCGTAGTGCACGGTCTTCGCCAGGTCGTCGTCGGCCGCGGCCGGGCGGGTGTCCAGGCCAAGGACGATGTCCACGAGGAAGGTCTGGCCGTCCTCGCGCTCCTTGGGGAACACACCGTGGTGCCCGCGGGCCTTCAGGCCGCGCAGCGCGACACGATCCACGCGAATCACTCCTGCAGTCGTCGGTCTCGGCCGGTCGCACCACGTGCGGGTGGTACGGCGGCCCCAGTCGAATCTACCCGCGTGCACCGACAGTGCCGGGCCGCGGGGGGCGGGACTGGGTGGGGAGCGGGCAGGTTTTCACCGTGCGTTCTCCCTGGCGGTCCCGGTGGATCACGGGTTGGTAGCCGCCCCTACCCGCCGGTCCGTGATTCCAACCACTTCCCGGCTGCCGGTGGTCGCCGGCCGGGTCAGGGCGGTGTGTCCTCGCCGTCCTCGTCCTCGGTTTCCGCGAGTACGGGGGAGGCGTGGTGGGACCAGAGCTTCCAGCCGGCGGGTGTGCGCCGGAAGGTGTTGGTGGCGACGACGAGCTGCCCGACCAGCGGGCCGAGCTCCTCGCCGCCGTCGGGGGCGGGGCCGCCGCTGAGGATGTTCTCGGTGCAGGTGACCAGGGCGGTGTCGCCGGTGACGGAGACGTGCACGTCGGTGAGGAAGAACTGGATGTAGTCCGTGTTCGCCATGATCAGGGCGTACGAGCGCAGCACCTCGCCGCGGCCGGTGAGCACCGGCCAGCCCGGGTGGACGCAGGAGACCACGCCGGCGTCGGCCGGGTCGTGGTACGACTCGTCGATGCCCAGGTCGGAGGGGGTGAGCCAGAATTCGGAGACCTTCTCGAAGTCGCCCTCCTCCAGTGCCTCGTAGAAGGCGGTGTTCGCGGCCTCGACCTGTTCGACGTCGAGGTGCGGCGCGCTCACCGGGCGCCTTCGACGGCGCGGGCGACGCGGACGGCGTCGGCGGTGGCGCGGACCTCGTGGACGCGGACCGCCCACGCTCCGGCCTGCGCGGCGAGCGCGGAGACCGCGGCGGTGGCCGCGTCGCGCTCGCGCGCGGGGGGCGGGGCGGCGTCCGGGCCGGCCAGGACGCGGCCGAGGAAGCGTTTGCGGGAGGCGGCGACGAGGAGGGGGTGGCCGAGGACGAGGAGGCGGTCGAGGTGGGCGAGGAGGACGAGGTCGTGCTCGGCGTCCTTGGAGAAGCCGAGGCCGGGGTCGACGATCACGCGGTCGGGGGCGACGCCGCCGTCGAGGACGGCGTCCACGCGTGCGTGGAGTTCGTCGACGACCTCTGCCACGACGTCGGCGTAGGTGCCCTTGACGTTGCCGTCCTTCAGGAGGCCGCGCCAGTGCATGACGACGAAGGGGGCGCCCGTGTCGGCGACGACCGGGATCATCCGGGGGTCGGCGAGGCCGCCGCTGACGTCGTTGACCAGGGCGGCGCCGGCGGCGAGGGCCTGCTCGGCGACGGAGGCGCGCATGGTGTCGACGGAGACCGTCACGCCCTCGGAGGCGAGGCCGCGCACGACCGGGACGACGCGCCTGAGTTCCTCGTCCTCGTCCACGCGGGTGGCGCCGGGGCGGGTGGACTCGCCGCCGACGTCCACGAGGTCGGCGCCCTGGGCGACCAGATCCAGGCCGTGCTTGATGGCCGCCGTGGTGTCGAAGAAGCGGCCGCCGTCGGAGAAGGAGTCGGGGGTCACGTTGACGACTCCCATGACCGCGCAGCGGTCCCATGCGGTCAGTCCCGCGAGATGGCGTCGGCGGCGGCCGGTCTGCTTGCTCATGTGTTCAGCGTAGGCGGTGGGCTGCGACGGGTGCGCGGGTGCCTGCGGCGGCCTGTGCGGGTGCGGTGGGGGTGCGCGTAGCGCTGTTTGTCCGGTGGGTGGGTCGGGGGCGCGCCGGGGGGTGTCCGTCCTCGGAACGGCGCGGAATCGGTTGGCTACGGGGGTGCGGGGCGTTGACGCGCCAACCGCTGCGGGCGGACACCCCCCGACACGCCCCCTCCTCGCCGTACGCGGCTGACCCGTCCATCCCCCTCAGCTGCGGGCAGTCGTGCCGCTGGGGCGGCACGGGTGGGCGCAGCGGCACCCCGCTACGCCGGGCCGCGTCCCCCTCGCGCCCGCACCCACGACGGGTGCACCGGTAACGCCGGGCCGCGCGGCCCACCCCGCAACGGACCGGCGTACGTCACGCCGTCCGCGCCTCCCGGTCCGGGACTCCGTGGGCGCAGGGGCGGCGCGAGGGCGTCCGGCGCTGGAGGAAGCGGGGGAGGCCGATCGTGACGAAGCCCTCCGCCTGCATCGCCGCGAAGCCGATGCGCGGGAGGTCGGCCGAGCGGCGGTAGACGACGAAGCGCGGCTCCCAACGGGGGCGGAACTTCGCGTTGAACTTGTACAGCGACTCGATCTGGAACCAGCGGGAGAGGAAGACCAGCAGGCCGCGCCACGCGCGCAGGACCGGGCCCGCGCCGATCTTCTCGCCCCGTGCGAGTGCCGCGCGGAACATCGCGAAGTTCAGGGACACCCGCGCGATGCCCAGTTTCGGGGCGGCCTGGAGCGCGGCCACGATCAGGAGTTCGTTCATGCCGGGGTCGGCCGCGCGGTCGCGCCGCATGAGGTCCAGGGACGCGCCGTCCGTGCCCCACGGCACGAAGTGCAGGACCGCCTTCAGGTCGCCGTACTCGCCGGGTTCCGTGTCCTGTTTGTGGGCTGTCGCTATCAGGCAGTCGCCGTCGGCCGGGTCGCCGACGCGGCCCAGGGCCATGGAGAAGCCGCGCTCGGTGTCCGTGCCGCGCCAGGCGTCGGCGGCGCGGCGCACCCGGTCCAGTTCGGCGTCGGAGAGGTCAGCCACGCGCCGTACCCGGGTCTCGTAACCGGCGCGCTCGATGCGCTTGACCATCTGGCGCACGTTGCGCATCGCGCGGCCGGCGAGGGAGAAATCCGCTACGTCCACCACCGCCTCGTCGCCTAGTTCGAGGGCGTCGAGGCCCGTTTCGCGGGTCCAGACCTCGCCGCCGGTCTCCGAGCAGCCCATGACGGCCGGGGTCCAGGAGTGCGCCCGGGCCTCGTCCATGAAGCGCTCGATGGCGCCCGGCCAGGCCTCGACGTCGCCGATCGGGTCGCCGCTGGCCAGCATCACGCCGGAGACGACCCGGTAGGTGACGGCGGCCTTGCCGCTGGGGGAGAAGACGACCGCCTTGTCGCGGCGCAGCGCGAAGTGGCCGAGGGAGTCGCGGCCGCCGTGCCGGGCGAGGAGGGCGCGCAGGCGGGTCTCGTCGCCCTCGGTGAGGCGGGCCGCGGGGTGTTCGGGGCGGAAGGCCAGGTAGATCGTGGTGACGGCGGTCAGGAGGCCGAGGGCGCCGAGGGAGAACGCGACCGTCCAGGAGGTGTTGCCGCGGTAGTCCACCGGGCCCTCGACGCCGAACAGGCCGTAGAGGACGTGGGTGATGCGGTCGGCCAGGCTGGGGTCGCCGAGCATGCGGTGCGAGTGGGCGTTGACGACGAGCAGGCCGAGCAGGACGGAACCGGCGCTCATGAGGACGAAGTTGGCCAGCGCCCGCCAGCGGCTGCGCGGGTCGGGGAGGGCGGCGAACTCGTCGCGGTGGCGGAGGAGAGGAACCAGCAGGGCCACGGAGATCAGTACGCCGAGGAGGGAGTGGCGGTAGGTGAACTGTGCGACGGCGCCCAGCGGGAGCAGCGCCACCGCCGCCCGCCAGGCCCGGCGTTTGCGGCGCTTGAGGCCGTGGGCCAGCAGGAGGAGCAGGACGCCGGCGCTGAGCGAGAGGGCGGCGGCGAAGGGGCCGAAGGCGCCGGGCAGGACCTCGGCGAGTGCGTGCATCCGGCTGTGGCGGAAGCGCGGGAAGGAGCCGGCCGCGATGTCCAGCAGGCCGACGAGCACGCAGGCGCGGCCGACGAGGAGGGGGATCCGGTCCGGGCGGGGGCCGCGCAGGGCGCGACGTATGCGGGTGGGCCTCGTCGGAACCTCGCCCGACATTTCCTCATCTGTCCTGACAGACATCGCACCTGTGGTTCTGCGAGAGATCGTGGATCCCGGGCCCGTTCCGGGCATCCGGCGACATTGCGCCCTCTAGGACGGTGTCTCGGAGGGAGAGGTTCACTCTCCTGATCAACGGAAAGCGCGGGCGGGTAGCAAGGCATGGGTCTCACGAGCAACAAGGTGCTGGCGCTGGCGGTGGTGGCCGGCGTGCTGCTGTTCGCCGGGACGGTGTGGTTGTGGCCGCGGCTGGCCGGGCGGAGTGTGCGGGCCGTTCTGGGGAGGGCCGGTCTGCTGCTCGCCACCCAGGTGGCGGTCTTCGCGGCGGTGGGACTGGTCGCCAATCAGTCCTTCGGCTTCTACGGCAGCTGGGCCGACCTGTTCGGGCGGGAGGACGGGCAGGGCGTGGTCGTGGACCACTCGGCCGGTGCGGGCGGCGGGCCGCTGCGGGTCGTCGGGGACCGGCGGGTGACGCCGGCGGGCGGGGCGCGGCCGGACGTCTCGGGGCGAGTGGAGGAGATACGGGTCGTCGGGCGTACGTCTCGGATCGCGTCACCGGCGTACGTGTATTTGCCGCCGGAGTACTTTCAGGCGCGGCACCGTGGCCGTACGTTTCCCGCGGCCGTCGTCCTGACCGGTTATCCGGGGACAGCGGAGGCGCTGGTGGAGAAACTGCACTACCCGCGTACGGCGCTGGAGCTGGCGAAGGCGGGTCGGATGCGGCCGATGATCCTGGTGATGCTGCGGCCCACGGTGGCGCCGCCGCGCGACACGGAGTGCGTGGACGTACCGGGCGGGCCGCAGACGGAGACGTTCTTCGCGAAGGACCTGCCCCAGGCGGTGAGTACCCACTACCGGGTGGCCAAGGGGCCGCGGAGCTGGGGCGTCGTCGGCAACTCGACGGGCGGCTACTGCGCCCTGAAGCTCGCCGCGCACCATCCGGAGGTGTACGCCGCCGGGGCCGGGCTGTCGCCGTACTACGACGCGCCGAACGACCCCACCACGGGTGATCTCTTCCAGGGGGACGAGGGGCTCGAGAAGCGGGCCAGTCTGTGGTGGTACCTCAAGAACGCGCCCGCGCCCGACACTTCACTGCTCGTCAGTAGTAGCAGGACCGGCGAGACGAACTACAAGGACACCCTGAAGTTCATCGAACTGGTGAAGGACAAGAGGCCGACGCGGATCTCGTCGATCATCCTGGAAAGCGGCGGGCACAACTTCAATACCTGGCGGCGGGAGATTCCCGCGACGCTGCGGTGGCTGGATGAGCGGCTGGGTGGCGGGCGGGAGTCTTGAATGATCTTGGAATCCGGGGGTAATTCGTCCGTCGTCGGGGATGTGGATTCCCCGTTCCCTGTGAACGCGTCGGAGATGGCCGTGTTTTTACGGGGCGGGGCGCCAAGATTCGCCTACGCGCGGTAAGTTTCTGGCCATGCCACGTGGACGTCACCGCCATTCCCCGCCTCTGCACAGGCTGCTTCCTCCGTCGGCGATCGCAGGTGTTTCGGTCGTCTGCGCCCTCGGGCCCTGGTTGTTCAGCGAGACCATGATCCTTCGCGTGCTGGCCGCGGCCGCCGCGGTGACGGCTGTGGTCGGCGCGGTCGTCATGCGGCACTGGGACGCGCAGGCGGGCCGGCAGGTCGCCGACCTCACCCGCGCGCGTGCCGGCGACGAGTGGCGCTTCGAGGAACGGGTCGCCGAACTGGAGTCCGACCTGGAGGAGTCGCGCGAGCTGCGGCAGAAGCTGGAGCACCGGCTGCGGGCCAAGCGCACCGAGCTGGCGGGGCTGCGCAACGAGCACGCCTCGCTGCTGCGGCGCTACGCCACGGCGGAGACCGAGCGTGCCAGCGCGCTGGAGGGCCGCCGGCTGCTGGAGATAGAGGCCGCGCCGCAGGCACCCGCGCTGCCGGCGGCCCGCACCGCCCCGGCAGAGGAGACGCCGGCAGAGGAGACGCCCCCGGTGCAGGAGGCGCGGGTGCAGGACGCGCGGGAGCAGGGAAAGTCCGGGGTGGAAGCGCCGGGGGCGGATGCCGCGGCCGAGGAGGACGCGGCGGGCGAAGAGGCCTCCGCTCCCGGGGTCTTCTCGCCCGAGGGCTCCCGGCTGTTCCTGCGGGCCAACGCCGCCCTGGCCCGCTTCGACGGCGACGCGCCCGCCGACCCGGACGGTGGCGACCGGGCTGCGGCCTCCGAGGCCTCGGACGGCTCCGGCGGTGACGGCGACGGGGACGGCGGCGGCGAGGGCGCGCCCGCGACCGAGGCGGGGCCGGAGGACGAGGCGCAGGGGCAGCCCGAGGCGGCCGACGGCCATGAGCGCACCGCCGCCGCCTCCCCGACCACGACGTCCGACGAGCGGCCCGCGCAGCCCACCCAGTCCGACCAGTCCGCCCAGCCCACGCAGCCCACCCGGCGGGCCGACGGGCACTTCACGGTGCCGACCGCGGTGGCCGTCGTACCGGCGGCCCCGGCGCGGCGTCCCGTGGTCGAGGGCGGCTTCGACTTCTTCGGCACCAAGCCCGTCGAAAACGCGGCGGGTGCGGCGGGCGGGGCGGGCGGGGCGGGCGGGGCGGGTGCGTCCGATGCCGCTCTGGAGACCGTCCAGAACGAAGACCTCGCCGACGTGGTCGGCCAGGAGGCGCTCGCCCTGCACAAGGCCGAGGCCGAGGTCTCCTTCAAGCCGGCCGGCGAGGAGTCCCGGGGCGTGGGCCAGGTGATCGACCTGACGGCGCACGACGAGACCGAGCAGATCGACGTACAGGGGCTGCGCAGCGCGGTCTCCTGACCCGCGGTCCCCTGGCCCCTGGCCGCGGGCTCGGGCTCAGGCCATCCAACGGTCCGGCGGGGCGTCCCGGCGGCCCGTCCTGGACCGTTCCGCCTGGCTCCGCAGCAGCTCCGCGGCCTCTTCGGCGTCGCGCAGGCGGGCGGTCACGGTCTTGTTCGCCCCCGTGTCCACGTGGACGTCGGCCAGTCGCAGGGCACGCCGCCAGGGGCCCTGCGTCAGGCGGACGCTCTGGACCTTGGCGTGCGGCACGAGCGCCAGGCTGCGGCGCAGCAGGCCGTACCGGGCGGCGAAGACCGCGTCGGTGACGGCGAGCCCGTGGCCGCGCCACCACAGCGGTCGGCAGCGTGCGGCCCGGCGCGGCGGGCGCGTCAGCTCCGGTCCGGGCGGCACGCTCACCCCGGGCAGTACGCGCGCGACGACCGACTCGGCGATCTCGCGCGGGGCGACCGGCAGCAGGACGGAGTTCGACGACCCGGCCACGTCCAGCTCCACCCGCACCCAGCGGCGGCGCCGCCACAGGAGCGGTTCCACGAGGCGCACGGTCTGCACCCGGCCCGGCGGCACCGTCTCGTGGGCGCGGTCGAGCAGGCCGTGGTCGATGCGGAGCCCGTCCGGGGACTCGGCCACCGTCCAGTCGTACTCCCCGACGAACCGGCCGGCGCTGCTCGCGCCCGCGGCGCCCACCAGCGGCAGGGCGGTCGCCAGCACCGTCCACAGGTTGTGGGTGGCCAGCCACAGCAGCGTCGGTACGACGGCGGCGGCGAGCAGTGTGCCCCAGGTCGCGCCGGTCAGCAGGAGGGAGACGGCGAGGACGCCGGGCGGCACCCGCAGCAGCTGCCGCGCGGGGGCCTCGCCGACCTCGTGCGCGGTCTCGGGCGCGAAGCCCGCCGCGCGCGCGAGCAGTTCGGCCCGCAGCGTCCGCGCCTCGTCGGCGCCGAGGAAGGCCAGCTCGTCCTTCTTGCCGGTGCCTATGACGTCGAGCTTGAGCTTGGCGACCCCCGCGACCCGGGCCAGCAGGGGCTGGGTGACGTCGATCGCCTGGATGCGTTCGAGGCGGATGTGCGCGGTGCGGCGGAACAGCAGGCCGGTGCGGATCCGCAGCTCGGTGTCGGTCACCGCGTAGTGGGTGAACCACCAGGTGAGGAAGCCGTACAGGGCGGCGGCCGGGATCAGTACGGCGAGGCCGATCAGCAGGTGGGTCGTGGTCAGCCGGGTCAGCTGGCGCTGCGCCTGGTCGGGATCGTGCACGGCCCACCCGACGAGCACCGCGACCGGCGCCCACGCCCGCCGCAGGGGCGTGACGGGGTGCAGGCGCCGCTCCACGACCCCGCCGCCGCCCTGGCCACGGCTCGCGGCGTCCCCCTTCGCCGATGTCCCGTCGGCACCCGTGCCCGCGCCGGGGCCGGTGGTTTCGGGTGCGGGGGCTGCGGCGTGGTCCGAGGGCTTGGCGGGGTCGTCGTGACTCGCCTTCCTCGGAGGGCTGTCCTCGTCTCGGTCGGGGTCGGTCCGGCGGCCGGGTCCGCTCGTGCTGTTCGTCGGCGTCCCGGGTGTGCCGGGGGTCTCGGGCGCGGGGGCTGCCGTGTGGTCCGAGGGATCGGCGGTGTCGTGTTCCGGGTCCCGCGGGGGGTCGTTCCCGGTGCGGTCGGGGGTCGCCGGGCGGGGCTCGCCCATGTACTCCGCCGTACCGCCCGCGGTCCCCGCTGTGCCGCCTGTGCCGCCCGCGGTCCCCGCTGTGCCGCCCGTGCGCCCCGCCGGACCGCTCGCGTCGCCCGTGCGCCCCGCCGGACCGCTCGCGTCGCCCGTGCGCCCCGCCGGACCGCTCGCGTCGCCCGTGCGCCCCGCCGGACCGCCCGTGCCGCCCGCGCGCCCCGCCGGACCGCCCTCGGTCGTGCCCCTCCCTGCCCCGGGCCCGGTCACAGGCCCGCCGATCGGGCCTCGCCCAGCTCGGTGAGGCGGTCGCGGAGGCGTTCCGCCTCGGCCGGGTCGAGGCCGGGGATGGTCGCGTCGGTCGCGGCGGCGGCCGTGTGCAGCTGCACGCTGGCCAGGCCGAAGTGGCGCTCGACGGGCCCGGAGGTCACCTCGACCAGCTGCATGCGCCCGTACGGGACGACGGTCTCCTCCCGCCACAGCACACCCCGGCTGATCAGCAGGTCGTCGGCGCGCTCGGCGTACCCCCAGGAGCGCCAGTTGCGCTCCAGCATCACCCAGCCCCAGGCCGTCAGGGCCAGCGGCAGGAGGGCCAGGGCGGCCCAGAGAGGGTTGAGGAACAGGGCGGGCAGCACACCGGCGGCGACTGTCAGCAGTCCCAGCCACACCACCAGCAACAGGCGGCGCAGATGCAGCAGCCCCGGCGGCAGGCCGGTCCACACCGGCTCGTCCCGCGGCGCGGCCGACGCGCCCGCCGGAGCCGCCCGCCCGGCCGCCCGCGCCGTCCCCGCCGTGCCCGCGTCGTCCGGGCTCCCCGTCTCCATGGGGCCAGCGTACGTAGGGGAGACTGTGTTCATGACTCCTACGACGGAGACCACGGTCGGAATCGGCGGTGCCGCGGAGAGCACCGACATGGTGCTCAACATCGGGCCCCAGCACCCGTCCACCCACGGCGTGCTGCGGCTCAAGCTGGTTCTGGACGGCGAGCGCATCACGAGCGCGGAGCCGGTGATCGGCTACATGCACCGCGGCGCGGAGAAGCTGTTCGAGGCCCGTGACTACCGTCAGATCATCATGCTCGCCAACCGCCACGACTGGTTGTCGGCGTTCTCCAACGAGCTGGGCGTCGTCCTCGCCGTCGAGCGGATGCTCGGCATGGAGGTCCCCACGCGCGCGGTGTGGACGCGGACACTGCTCGCCGAGCTGAACCGGGTGCTCAACCACCTGATGTTCCTCGGGTCGTATCCGCTGGAGCTGGGCGGCATCACCCCGGTCTTCTACGCCTTCCGGGAGCGGGAGGTCCTCCAGAACGTGATGGAGGAGGTCTCCGGCGGGCGCATGCACTACATGTTCAACCGCGTCGGCGGCCTCAAGGAGGACCTCCCGGCGGGCTGGACCACGCGCGCGCGTGGCGCCGTCGCCGCGGTCCGCTCGCGCATGGACGTCTTCGACGACCTGGTGCTCGGCAACGAGATCTTCCGGGGGCGTACGCGGGGGGTCGGCGCCCTGTCCGCCGAGGCCGTGCACGCCTACGGCGTCAGCGGGCCCATCGCGCGCGCGTCCGGCGTCGACTTCGACCTGCGCCGCGACGAGCCGTACCTCGCCTACGGCGAGCTCCAGGACACGCTGAAGGTCGTCACCCGGACCGACGGGGACTGCCTGGCCCGCTTCGAGGTCCTGCTGGCGCAGACGCACAACGCCCTCGACCTCGCCGACGCCTGCCTGGACCGTCTGGCCGAGCTGGCGCCGGGGCCGGTGAACCAGCGGCTCCCGAAGGTGCTGAAGGCGCCCGAGGGCCACACGTACGCCTGGACCGAGAACCCGCTCGGCATCAACGGGTACTACCTGGTCAGCAAGGGTGAGAAGACCCCGTACCGGCTGAAGCTGCGCTCGGCGTCGTACAACAACATCCAGGCGCTCGCCGAGCTGCTGCCCGGGACGCTGGTCGCGGACATGGTGGCGATCCTGGGGTCACTGTTCTTCGTGGTCGGCGACATCGACAAGTAGCGCCTCGGCGTCGACCGGCCCCACCGGCTGGAGCAGCCACCGGAAATCGCCCAGGCCGCCGCGCGCGGTCAGCTCGGCGGCCTGGGAGGCGCTCGCGAGGGCGCGCACGTACGCCGCCGGATCGGTGGAGGCCAGCGCGAGCGGGGGGCGTGCGCCGGTGACACCGAGCGCGCGCAGGATGTCGCGCTGGGGGCGTGTGAGCGCATTCGGGGGCGCGTACTCCGGAGTGCACCTCGTGGTGTGGGCGGCCGCGCACGCGTCCAGTGCCACGTGTGCGGTGATGTCGCACGACCCGTCCGGCACCGGCTCCGTCTCCCGGCCCGCCCAGAAGCCCGTGAGCGTCCCGAACGGCGGGCGGGCGGCCGCGGTGTGCGCGTAGTCGGCGGCCGCCGCCAGCCCGGCGTCCAGCGCCGCCACGGCCGACGCCCAGGCCTCGTCGCGGGGGAGCCCGATCTCCGCGCGCCGCCCCTCCTCGGCGTCCAGCGGCCACCACCGGGCCAGCCACTCGGCCTCCGCCCCGGCCACCGGCTCCCCGAGCCGCTCGGCCCCGTCGCCCCGTACGAGCACCCGGCGCGCCACGCCCGCGGCGTCCACCTCCGCCACGTCCACCGGCACGTTGTCCAGCCACTCGTTGGCGAACAGCAGCCCCGTGACGCCGTCCGGCGGCCGAGGCAGCCACTGGACCCGCCGGTCGAGCCCTTCCGGGCGGGCGGCGACCTCGACGGCGTACGCGCGCGTGCGGGCGGCCACGTCGGCGGGCAGGGCCGCCAGCACCCCGGCGACCAGCTCGCCCCGGCCGGCCGCCATGTCCACGAAGTCCAGCACCGCGGGCCGGCCCAGCGCCTCGTCGACCCGGCACAGCAGCCGTGCCACGGCCCCCGCGAACAGCGGCGACGCGTGCACGGACGTACGGAAGTGCCCGGCCGGGCCCTCGGGTCCCGCGCGGTAGAAGCCCTCCGGTCCGTAGAGCGCCTCCTGCGTGGCCTCCCGCCAGCCCCGCCATTTCCCGTGCGTCTCGGGAGCCCCTCTGGCCCCTGCCGTTCCTGGTGTCACAAGCCCAGGCTAGGGGCACAGCAGAGCGGTCCCTCCACCTTGCGGAGTATGCGCGGGCGATGCGGATCGGCCCTCCGGTTGACCCCTGCACCTATTCCGCTTCCCTACGCTGGGTTACGTGCAGCGCCTCTACGACTTCCTCCGCCGACACCCGACCGGTGTCGACTCGTTCTGGGCCTTCGTCGTGCTCGGAATCTCCCTGGTCTCCGCGGCGACGCCGGGGACGCGGGCGGACGGGACGGACAACCTGGCGCTGATCACCCCCTTCGTGGTGCTGCTCGGCGTCGTGATCGCGCTGCGCCAGCGGGCACCGGAGCGGATGCTGCTGCTCGCCGTCGTGCTCGGCGTGGGGCAGTTGGTCTTCGACGTGGCGACGATGCCCGCCGACTTCGCCTTCCTGGTGATCATCTACACCGTGGCCGCGACCGGCGCCCGCTGGGCCTCCCGGACCGCGCTGGCCACCGGCCTGTGCGCGGCGCCCCTGGCCCAGCTGCGCTGGTCCGACAGCGAGCTGGGCATGGGCACCACCATCGCCGTGACGGTCTTCCAGGCGGTCCCCTTCGCCCTCGCCTGGGTGCTCGGCGACTCCATCCGCACCCGGCGCGCCTACTTCGCGCAGCTGGAGGAGCGCGCGACCCGGCTGGAGAAGGAGCGCGAGGCACAGGCCAAGGTCGCGGTCGCCGCCGAGCGCGCCCGGATCGCGCGCGAGCTGCACGACGTCGTCGCGCACAACGTCTCCGTCATGGTGGTGCAGGCCGACGGCGCCGCCTACGTCCTGGACGCGGCGCCCGACCAGGCGAAGAAGGCCCTGGAGACCATCTCCTCCACCGGCCGGCAGGCGCTCGCGGAGATGCGCCGCCTGCTGGGCGTGCTGCGCACCGGCGAGCACAAGGAGGCCGGGGAGTACGTGCCGCAGCCCGACGTCGAGCAGATCGAGGACCTTGTCGAGCAGTGCCGCACCTCCGGGCTGCCGGTCGACTTCAAGGTCGAGGGCACCCCCCGGCAGCTGCCCAGCGGCGTGGAGCTCACCGCGTACCGCATCGTGCAGGAGGCGCTGACCAACACGCGCAAGCACGGCGGCGAGAACGCGGGCGCGAGCGTGCGCCTGGTCTACTTCGACGACGGGCTCGGGCTGCTCATCGAGGACGACGGCAAGGGCGCCCCGCACGAGCTGTACGAGGAGGGCGGCTTCGACGGCCAGGGCCACGGGCTGATCGGCATGCGCGAGCGGATCGGCATGGTCGGCGGAACCCTGGACGCGGGCCCGCGTCCGGGCGGAGGATTCCGCATCAGTGCGCTGCTGCCGCTGAAACCGGCGCCCTGACCACCGCGCCACCACGCACGTACCGCATTGACACCTGTAAGGAAGAAGAGGCCCCGATGGCGATCCGCGTGATGCTCGTCGACGACCAGGTGCTGCTGCGCACCGGGTTCCGGATGGTGCTGGCGGCCCAGCCGGACATGGAGGTCGTCGCGGAGGCGGGCGACGGCGTCGAGGCGCTCCAGGTGCTGCGCTCGACCGCCGTGGACGTCGTCCTGATGGACGTCCGCATGCCCAAGCTCGACGGCGTGGAGACCACCAGCCGCATCTGCGTGGACCCGAACGCGCCGAAGGTGCTGATCCTGACCACCTTCGACCTCGACGAGTACGCGTTCTCGGCGCTGAAGGCGGGCGCCTCCGGCTTCATGCTCAAGGACGTGCCGCCCGGCGAGCTGCTCGCCGCGATCCGCTCCGTGCACAGCGGCGACGCGGTGGTGGCCCCCTCCACCACCCGGCGGCTCCTGGACCGGTTCGCGCCGATGCTGCCCGCCACCGGGCAGGAACCCCGGCAGAAGGAGCTGCAGCGGCTCACCGAGCGGGAGCGCGAGGTGATGGTGCTGGTGGCGCAGGGCATGTCCAACGGCGAGATCGCGGCGCGGCTCGTGCTGTCCGAGGCGACCGTGAAGACCCATGTGGGCCGCATCCTGACCAAGCTGGGCCTGCGCGACCGCGTGCAGGTGGTGGTCCTCGCCTACGAGACCGGGCTGGTGCGAGCCGGCGGCGGACAGGGCTGACGGGCCGGTGCGGGGGGCTCCGCGTCGGGCCGCTCGTCGGTAGGGTCTGCGCATGCTCCTGTGGATCAACGGGCCCTTCGGGGGCGGAAAAACACAGACCGCGCACGAGATACGGCGCAGACTCCCCGGCAGTGTCGTCTGCGACCCCGAGCACGCGGGCTTCGGGCTGCGCCGCATGCTGCCGCCCGAACTGCGGGACAACTTCCAGGACCTGGTCTCCTGGCGGCAGGGCGTCGTGGAGGTGCTGGACCTGGCCCTGACCAAGCACGACGGCGTGGTGATCGCGCCGATGACCGTCACCGACCCGGGGTACTTCGCCGAGACCGTCGGCCGGCTGCGCGAACTGGGCCACGACGTCCACCACTTCACCCTCCTCGCCGAACGCGAGACCGTCCTGCGGCGGCTGCGCGAGCGCGGCCTCGGCCACGCCCTGCGGTACGTGACGGGGAAAGGCAGGGCGAGCGGGCCGCGCCGGGACAGCTGGGCCGTGCGACAGCTCGACCACTGCCTGGAGCGGCTGGCCGAGCCGGAGTTCGCCGAGCACCTGTGGACGGACCACACGAGCGTCCCGAAGACCGCCGACCGGATCGCCGTCCTCGCGGGACTCACCCTGAAGCCCAACAACGAGGGCGCCCTGCGCACCCGGATGCGGCAGGCGGGGGTCGGGATCCGGCACATCCGGGTCGACTGACACCGGCCCCGGGGACCGGCCCTAGCGCAGTATCCCCTCCAGGAAGTCGCTGCCCAGCCGGGCCACCGCCGTGACGTCCAGCTGGTGCAGGACGTACCGGCCGCGGCGGCGGGTGGTGACCAGCCCGGCCTTCTTCAGCACACCCAGGTGCCGGGATATCTCGGGCGCCGTCATCCCGTGCACCTGCGCCAGCTCGCCCGTGGTGTACGCACTGCGGGCCAGGTACCGGCAGATCCGCATCCGGACGGGGTGGGACAGCGCCGTCATCCGCATCGTGAGCTGCTCGACCGAGGGCGGTGCGGCCAGCTCGGGGGAGCCGACCGGGTAGTGCAGCACCGGCTGCCAGTCGTGCCGGTGCAGGACCATCAGGTGCGGCCAGCCCAGGCTGGTCGGGACCAGCAGCAGGCCGCCGTCCGCCGTCGCGGAACGGCCGTCGCCCAGCTTGTCGACGGTGATCCGGGCGGCGCCCTCGTCCAGGGCCACCGCCGGGGACACGGCGGCCAGGGCCTCGGCGAGGCCCTTGTGGCGCAGCAGGTCCGTCTTGCGGCGGGCGTCGGCCGCGAGCTGGTGGCGCAGCCGGGACCAGGCCTCGGCGAAGAACACCTCGTCGCAGTCCCGGGCGAACTGCCGCAGCCAGTCCCGGATCCGCGGCGGATCGGCCAGCAGCCGCTCGCTGAAGCGCAGCTGCTGCGGCCCCCGCGCGGCGGCCAGGTCCAGCGCGCGCCGGCGCACCTCGGAGTCGTCGAGCGCCGAGAACCCGCCGGTGCTGTACGGCAGCGCGCAGGTGAACTCCAGGGCCGCGTCGACGAACTGCTCGTCGGACAGCTTGTCGAGCAGGTCCAGGTCGTCGGCGAGGGTGGCACCGGGCAGGGTGCTGCGGCCCGGCACCCCGGCGAACGGCATGAACAGGTCCGAGAACGTCGTCCGCCACAGGAAGTCGGCCTCGCACATCCGGTCCGCGAGGTGCGAGTCGAGCCGGGCGGTCACGCCCGTCACCCAGGCCTGCAGCCCGGGGTGGTGCCCCGGCTCGGACAGCGCGTGCAGCGCCATACCCAGCTCGGCCAGCGGAGAGGGCACGACGGCGACCCGCTCCGGCCGCAGCCCCGTGATGTCGATGCGCACGCTCATGCCCCCATGGTGCACGCCGCCACCGACAACGCCGCCGCCGATTGACCGCCGCCGTCAATCGGCGCGACCGCGGGGCGGGGACCGGCGCAGTCTGGGGTCACCGGGGCAGCCGCGGAGCCCGTACCCACCTCTACGTCTCCCTAAGAGGGTGATCCGCCATGAGCATCACGCAGCAGTACCTCCTGGACACCTACCGGGCCCGGCAGCTCGGTGAGCCCGCGCCGCCCGCGCCCGGCACCCACGACCGGCGGGTCGTGCGCGAGTGGCGCGACCGCCGCCGGTTCCAGGCCGTGCTCACCGGCCGCCCGGCGCGCGGGCGGGTACGGCGGGCCCTGCGCCGGTGGCGGTCCCGGTGGCCCCGCACCCTGGGCTGACCGGCCGGGCGTCCCGCGTCCGACCGGCCGGGCGTCCCGCGTCAGGCCGTCAGCCGGGCGGCGAAGTCGGCGACCGCCGCCCGCACCTCGTCGGCCGTCCACTCCAGTCCCGACTCGCCCACCCCGACCTCGGTGAGGGCGATCCCGGGGCCGCCCGCGTCCCAGGGCTGGGAGAACAGCATCGTCCCGGTCTCCTCGGCCTGCCGGAGCGCGGCCTCACTGGCCGCGTCGGGGTCGCAGGGCAGCCAGACCTGGAACTCGTGCGTGTGCGGCACCGCGGGGTGCACCCGCGCCCACGGCAGCCCCGCCGCCGCGAGTGACTCGCGCAGCGCGGCCGCCACCACGCGCGCGTGAGCCACGTACGAGGGCAGCCGGGGCAGCTCGCGCTCCAGTCCGGCCAGGGCGGACAGCGCCGTGGGGAACTGCTGGAACACCTGCCCGCCGTACCGGTGCCGCCAGGCCTTGGCCTCCTCGACCAGCGTCCGGGGACCGGCCAGGGCGCCGCCGCCGTAGCCCTTGAGGGACTTGTAGAACGAGACGTACACGCTGTCCGCCAGGCCCGCGATCTCGGTCAGGGGGCGGCCGAAGTGGACGGTGCACTCCCACAGGCGGGCCCCGTCGAAATGGACCACCGCGTCGCGCTCCCGGGCGGCCTCGACGACCTCGGTGAGCTCCTCCCAGGTGGGCAGCAGGTATCCGGCCTCCCTGAGCGGCAGTTCCAGCATCAGCGCCCCGAACGGCTCCTCGAAGCCGCGCACCTCCTCGGCGGTCGGCGGCCTGGGCGCGTCGGTCAGCCGTACCGGGTGCAGGCCGCCGACCCGGCTGAAGGCGTTGCGCTCGTGCCGCTCGGGATGGCCGAGTCCGTGCAGGGCGACGACCGGGTTGCCGGTGCGGCCCGCCCAGCAGCGCAGGGCCACCTGCTGGGCCATGGTCCCGGTCGGGAAGAAGGCGGCGGCCTCCGTGCCGAGCAGGGCGGCGGTCCGCTCCTCCAGCGCCTCGACGACGCCGTTGCCGTACATGTCGGAGGGCTCGTCGAGGTCGTACAGCTCCTCGGCCCCGTCGAGCAGGGCGATGCGCTCGCGCAGGGTCGTGACGAAGCCCGGGCGGGCGAGTACGCGCCGCGCGCCGCGGAGGGCGGCCACGCGCCGCTCCCGGCTGCGCCTGTTGCGCCGCTGCTCCGGCTCGTCCTGTGCCGGCGGCGCTTCCGGTCCGGCCGGTGCCGCCCGCTCTTCCTGTTCTGCCGTGTCGCTCATGCAGGGATCATGTCGCGCGGACCGCGCGCCGGGCACCCGGTTTCCGCACACGTTCCGACACGCGCGCGTGATGTGTGCTCCGGCGCCGCACGGAAACCCACAGCCTGTGGACAACCGGACGTCGCCCGGACCGATCGCGTTAACATGACGAGAAATCGTCCGGTACCCCGAGCGGACTGGAACGGGAAGGCCGCCGTCGCGTGAACACAACCCCACAGGCAGACCCCAAGGACCGCCCCGCGCGGCTCACCGTAGGCGTTGTCGGCGCCGGACGGGTGGGCCCCGCGCTGGCCGCGTCCCTCCAGCTCGCCGGGCACCGTCCGGTGGCCGTCTCCGGGGTCTCCGACGCCTCCAGAAGGCGTGCCGCCGCACTCCTCCCCGACGTGCCGCTCATGACGCCCGCGGAGGTCCTCCAGCACGCCGAGCTGGCCCTGCTGACCGTCCCCGACGACGCCCTGCCCGGCCTGGTGACCGGGCTCGCCGAGACGGGAGCGGTGCGTCCGGGCCAGCTGCTGGTGCACACCTCCGGGCGGTACGGAGCCAGGGTCCTGGACCCCGCGCTGCGCGCCGGCGCCCTGCCGCTGGCCCTGCACCCGGCGATGACCTTCACCGGCACCCCGGTGGACGTCCAGCGCCTGGCCGGCTGCTCCTTCGGCGTCACCGCGCCCGAGGAACTGCGGCTGGCCGCCGAGGCCCTGGTCATCGAGATGGGCGGCGAGCCGGAGTGGATCGCCGAGGACAGGCGCCCGCTGTACCACGCGGCGCTGGCGCTGGGTTCCAACCACCTGATCACCCTCGTCGCCCAGTCCATGGAGCTGCTGCGCACGGCGGGCGTGGCGGCCCCCGACCGGATGCTCGGCCCGCTGCTCGGCGCCTCCCTCGACAACGCGCTGCGCTCCGGCGACGCGGCCCTCACCGGCCCCGTCGCGCGCGGGGACGCGGGCACGGTCGCCGCCCACATCGTGGAGCTGCGCGAACACGCCCCCCAGGCCGTCGCCGGCTACCTGGCGATGGCCCGCGCGACCGCCGACCGCGCCCTGGACCACGGCCTGCTGAAGCCCGAACTCGCCGAGGACCTGCTCGGCGTACTCGCCGAGAACTCCCCAGGCACGAGCCCCACCGGAACCCCGCCTGCGGACGCCTCCACCGGCCCAGAACGCACCCCCGACGCCAACACGGACCCCGAGCGCACCCCTGACCCCGAGGGCATCCCGGGCCCGGACGAAAGCACCGACCCTGACGACCTCACCGACACCACACGAGGCCCGGCCACGGACCGTCCGGTCCCGGACGGCCCCCCCGGCCGGGAACACACGCCCGACGCCAACACGAGCTCCGAGGGCACCCACGGCGTGGAAGGCACCCCGGGCCCGGATGGCACCCCGAGCCCCGACGGCCCCACCGACCCTGACGGCCTCACCGGCCTGGATGGCACCCCGAGCCCCGACAGCCCCACCGGCCCGGATGGCCTCACCGGTCCCACCGGCCCCGGCGGCAACGACGGCTGCCTCAAGGGCACCCCCACCCCGGACCCCGACGGCCCGACCGCCGCTGAAGGCCCCACCGGCCCTGAAGGCCCGACCGGCCCCACCGGCACCGACGACGGAGGCGTGTGATGACGACGAGCCCCACCCCTCCCGTCCTCCTCCGCACCGCCGGCGAGCTGCACGCGCGTGTGCGGTGCGGGCGCCGGGCCGTAGTGATGACCATGGGCGCGCTGCACGAGGGCCACGCCACCCTGATCCGCACGGCGCGCGACATCGCCGGACCGGACGGCGAGGTCGTCGTCACGGTCTTCGTGAACCCGCTCCAGTTCGGCGCCGGCGAGGATCTCGACCGCTACCCGCGCACCCTGGACGCCGACCTGGAGATCGCCGGACGGGCGGGTGCCGACGCCGTCTTCGCCCCGGCCGTCGACGAGGTCTACCCGGGCGGCGAACCCCAGGTGCGCGTCACCGCGGGCCCCATGGGCGAACGCCTGGAGGGCGCCTCACGCCCCGGCCACTTCGACGGCATGCTCACCGTCGTCGCCAAGCTGCTCCACCTCACCCGCCCCGACCTCGCCCTCTACGGCCAGAAGGACGCCCAGCAGCTCGCGCTGATCCGCCGCATGGTCCGCGACCTGAACTTCGGCATGGAGATCGTCGGCGTCCCCACCGTGCGCGAGGAGGACGGCCTCGCCCTGTCCAGCCGCAACCGCTACCTCTCGACGGCGGAACGCCGCACCGCCCTCGCGCTCTCGCAGGCCCTCTTCGCGGGCCTGGACCGGCACGCCGCGCAGGAGGCGCTGTGCGCGAGGGCCCGCGAGGTGCCCGCCACCCAGGCCCGCGCCGAGGCGCTCAGCGCCCTGGGCGAGTCCCGCGCGGCGGCCGACGCCCACGCCGTCGCCACCTCCGCCCCCGGCAGCGCCACGGCCGTGCGGGACGCCGCCCGCCTGGTGCTGGACGACGCCGCCCGGGCCACTCCACCCCTGGAGCTGGACTACCTCGCCCTGGTCGACCCGTCCGACTTCACCGAGATCGGCGACGACCACACCGGCGAGGCCGTCCTGGCCGTCGCCGCCCGGGTCGGCGCGACCCGCCTGATCGACAACGTCCACCTCACCTTCGGACCCCTCGGAGCCGCCTCGTGACCAGCACAGGCATACGACTGCACGCCCCCGCGCCCGGCTGGGCGATCGCCGCGGACGTGGTGGTCGTCGGCTCCGGCGTCGCGGGCCTCACCGCGGCCCTGCGCTGCGAGTCCGCCGGTCTGCGGACCGTCGTCGTCACCAAGGCCCGCCTGGACGACGGCTCCACCCGCTGGGCCCAGGGCGGCGTCGCCGCGGCCCTCGGCGAGGGCGACACCCCCGAGCAGCACCTGGACGACACCCTGGTCGCCGGCGCCGGCCTGTGCGACGAGGAAGCGGTCCGCATCCTGGTCACCGAGGGCCCCGACGCCGTACGCCGGCTCATCGCGACCGGCGCGCACTTCGACGAGTCCACCGAGGGCGGCCTGGCCCTCACCCGCGAGGGCGGCCACCACCGCCGCCGCATCGCCCACGCGGGCGGCGACGCCACGGGCGCCGAGATCTCCCGCGCCCTGGTCGAGGCGGTACGCGCGCGAGGGCTGCGCACGGTGGAGAACGCGCTCGTCCTGGACCTCCTCACGGACGCCGAGGGCCGCACGGCGGGCGTCACCCTGCACGTGATGGGCGAGGGCCAGCACGACGGCGTCGGGGCGGTCCACGCCCCCGCGGTCGTCCTCGCCACCGGCGGCATGGGCCAGGTCTTCTCGGCGACGACGAACCCGTCCGTCTCCACGGGCGACGGAGTGGCCCTCGCCCTGCGCGCGGGCGCCGAGGTGAGCGACCTCGAATTCGTCCAGTTCCACCCCACCGTCCTCTTCCTGGGCGCGGACGCCGAGGGCCAGCAGCCCCTGGTCTCCGAGGCGGTACGCGGCGAGGGCGCCCACCTGGTGGACGCGGACGGCGCGCGCTTCATGCAGGGGCAGCACGAACTGGCGGAACTCGCCCCGCGGGACATCGTCGCGAAGGCCATCACACGCCGCATGCAGGAGCACGGCGCCGACCACATGTACCTGGACGCCCGCCAGTTCGGCAGGACGATGTGGGAAAACCGCTTCCCCACGATCCTCGCCGCCTGCCGCGCCCACGGCATCGACCCGGTCACCGAACCGGTCCCGGTCGCCCCGGCCGCCCACTACGCCTCGGGCGGCGTCCGCACCGACGCCCACGGCCGTACGACGGTCCCCGGCCTGTACGCCTGCGGCGAGGTCGCCTGCACGGGCGTGCACGGCGCCAACCGCCTGGCCTCCAACTCCCTCCTGGAGGGCCTGGTCTACGCCGAACGCATCGCGGCCGACATAGCGGCCGCCCACACGGCCGGCATCCTGCACGCGCGCGTACCGACCCCCCTCCCGCACCCGGACCACCCGCGACACCCGCAGCACCCCCTCCTCCCTCCCGAGACGCGCCTCACCATCCAGCGGATCATGACGGAGGGCGCCGGGGTCCTGCGCTCGGCGGACTCCCTCACGCGCGCGGCCGACCGGCTGCACCGCCTCCACGCCGAGGCCCGAGAGGCCCTGCACGAGCACGGCAAGACCTCCGAACCCGGTGTCGACACCTGGGAGGCCACCAACCTCCTGTGCGTGGCCCGCGTCCTGGTCGCCGCGGCGGCACGGCGCGAGGAGACCCGCGGCTGCCACTGGCGCGAGGACCACGCGGACCGCGACGACACCACGTGGCGCCGCCACGTCGTCGTACGGCTGAACCCTGATCGCACCCTCGCCGTGCACACCACGGACACACCAGAATTCCCCCCGACCGTCCACGGCGCCCAGCCGACGCACCGTCCCCAGGAGCAGTGACAGCAGTGAACCCCTCCGACCCCACCGAACTCCCCCTCGCCTCCGGCGGAGGCTGCGGCGACGGCTGCGCCTGCGGCGCGGAGACCGAAGAAGAAGCCTTCATGGAATGCGGCCTCGACCCCGCTCTCGCGGCACTCCTGCTGGACTCCGGACTCGACCCCGTCGAGGTCGAGGACATCGCGAACGTCGCCATCCAGGAGGACCTGGCCGACGGCGTGGACGTGACGACGGTGGCGACCATCCCCGAGGACGCCGTGGCCACGGCCGACTTCACCGCCCGCGAAGCGGGCGTCGTGGCGGGCCTCAGGGTCGCCGAGGCGGTGCTGTCGGTCGTCTGCACCGACGAGTTCGAGGTGGAGCGCCACGTCGAGGACGGCGACCGCGTGGAGGAGGGCCAGAAGCTCCTCTCCGTCACCACCCGCACCCGCGACATCCTGACCGCCGAACGCAGCGCGCTGAACCTCCTGTGCCGCATGTCGGGCATCGCGTCGGCCACGCGTGCGTGGGCGGACGCCCTGGACGGCACGAAGGCCAAGGTCCGCGACACCCGCAAGACGACGCCGGGCCTGCGCGGCCTGGAGAAGTTCGCGGTCCGCTGCGGCGGCGGCGTCAACCACCGCATGTCCCTCTCGGACGCGGCCCTGGTCAAGGACAACCACGTGGTCGCCGCGGGCGGCGTCGCCGAGGCCTTCAACGCCGTGCGCGAGAGCTTCCCCGAGGTGCCCATCGAGGTCGAGGTCGACACCCTGCACCAGCTGCGCGAGGTGGTGGACGCGGGCGCCGACCTGATCCTCCTGGACAACTTCACCCCGGACGAGTGCGAGGAAGCGGTCGCCCTGGTCGCCGGCCGGGCCGCCCTGGAGGCCTCGGGCCGCCTGACCCTCACCAACGCCAAGGCGTACGCGGCCACGGGCGTCGACTACCTGGCCGTGGGCGCCCTCACCCACAGCTCCCCGATCCTGGACATCGGCCTGGACCTGCGAGCGGCGGAGTAGACGCCATGCTGCTGACGATCGACGTAGGCAACACGCACACCGTCCTCGGCCTCTTCGACGGCGAGGACATCGTCGAGCACTGGCGCATCTCCACGGACTCGCGCCGCACGGCCGACGAACTGGCGGTGCTCCTCCAGGGCCTCATGGGCATGCACCCCCTCCTCGGCGACGAGCTGGGCGACGGCATCGACGGCATCGCCATCTGCGCGACGGTCCCCTCCGTCCTGCACGAACTCCGCGAGGTCACCCGCCGCTACTACGGCGACGTCCCCGCGGTCCTCGTCGAACCGGGCGTCAAGACCGGCGTCCCGATCCTCACCGACCACCCCAAGGAGGTCGGCGCCGACCGCATCATCAACGCGGTCGCGGCGGTCGAGCTGTACGGCGGCCCGGCGATCGTCGTGGACTTCGGCACGGCGACGACGTTCGACGCGGTCAGCGCGCGCGGGGAGTACATCGGCGGCGTCATCGCCCCCGGCATCGAGATCTCGGTCGAGGCGCTCGGCGTCAAGGGCGCCCAGCTCCGCAAGATCGAGGTGGCACGCCCCCGCAGCGTGATCGGCAAGAACACGGTCGAGGCGATGCAGTCCGGCATCGTGTACGGCTTCGCCGGCCAGGTCGACGGCGTCGTCAACCGCATGGCGCGGGAGCTGGCCGACGACCCGGACGACGTGACGGTCATCGCGACGGGCGGGCTGGCGCCGATGGTGCTGGGCGAGTCCTCGGTCATCGACGAGCACGAGCCGTGGCTGACGCTGATGGGTCTGCGGCTGGTGTACGAGCGCAACGTGTCGCGCATGTAGACGCCCCGTCGTGGGTGCGGGCGCGAGGGGGGACGCGGCCCGGCGTTGCGGGGTGCCGCTGCGCCCACCCGTGCCGCCCCAGCGGCACGACTGCCCGCAGCTAGGGGGGCGGGACGGGCGGTCAGCCGCGTACGGCGCGAAGGGGGCGTGTCGGGGGGTGTCCGCCCGCAGCGGTTGGCGCGTCAACGCCCCGCACCCCCGTAGCCAACCGATTCCGCGCCGTTCCGAGGACGGACACCCCCCGGCGCGCCCCCGACCCACCACCGGACAAACGGCGCTACGCGCACCCCCACCCAACCCCCACAGGCCGCCGCAGGCACCCGCATCCGGGTGGGGCTGTGCGCCACACCCGCGCACCCTATGCGGGGTTTGTCTGATTAGCGCGTATCGTCGCCGCATGCCCACGCCCTACGGACCCCGCGGCGGCATGGCGTTCGGTGCTCAGGAGCTGCGCGTGCTCCGGCGAGCCCTCGCCCTCGCCCTGAACCCCAGCCCGGTCTCGGCCCAGGAGGCCCAGGACTGCCTCCACCTCGCAGACTCGCTCGACGAGGCGATGCGGGAGGGCGCCAGGCTGCGCGCCTTCCTGCTGGCCGACCTGGCCCGGTACCGCGCCGCCCTCCCCGGCACCGCCACCGGCTACCTCGCGCTCCTGGACGAGGCGCTGGGCGCCGGCCACCGCCCCGGCGCGGACGACCTGGCCGCCCTGGGCGCCCTGCGCGGCAACCCGGCCGCAGCCGCCCTCCTGGCCCGCTGCGGCCCCGAGAAGGCCACCACGCCCACGGCAACCACGGCACCCACCGCGCCCACCGTCACCCTCCCCGCCGCCCGCACCCGCCTCCACGCCGTCCCCGGCGGCCGCCAGTCCGGCAAGGAGCCCCCGCAGAAGCCCGCCGCGAAACCGCCCTCCCGCCCCGCCCCCGCCCCCGCGCCCCCCAAGCGCCCCGTCCCCACCCCCGGCGAGGTCTTCCCGCCCCGCAAGCCCGCCCCGCCGGCCCCGCCCGCCCCGGACTCCCGGCACCACCTGGCCGCCGGCTGACGGCGCCTGGCTACCCTGGTCCCATGGACTACGTCTCCGCGCTCCTGCCCCCGGCCGTCATGGCCGTCTTCTTCATCGGCTTGATCCGGGTGATCGTGAAGACCCAGGGCGGCGCCAACAAGGCCAAGGAGGACGCGGTCGTCGACGCCGCCCTCGCACGGGCGGAGGGCGCCCGACAGCAGTCCCCCCACCCCGAGGCCTGACCCCCGGCAGACCCGGCACGGCACTCGCGTACGGCTCCCTCTCCCGAGGAGCCGTACGCCCCTTTTGTGCCCGTTTTCCGGCGAAGCCGCACGTCCCGCACGCGATCGCTCCGATCTCCCACTATCGTTCGAAGCGTGCCTCGCCCATTGGGAGAACTCGAAGACGCGGTCATGACGAGGGTGTGGAAGTGGAACCGCCCCGTGACCGTTCGAGAAGTCCTGGAAGACCTGCAACAGGAACGGTCCATCGCGTACACCACCGTGATGACCGTTTTGGACAATCTCCATCAGAAGGGCTGGGTGCGCCGCGAGTCCGAAGGCCGGGCCTATCGATATGAGGCGGTCTCCACTCGCGCCGCCTACGCCGCCGCCCTCATGAACGACGCCTGGTCCCAGAGCGACAACCCCGCCGCCGCCCTCGTCGCCTTCTTCGGCATGATGAGCGAGGAACAGCGCCAGGCGCTCGGAGACGCCATCCGCATCGTGCAGGGACCGGAAACCCCCGCGCCGGGACCCGGCGCGGTAGTGGACGGCGGCGAGCGATAGCGTCCCCACATGTCAAATGCCATCAGCGTCCGGCGGGCCCGCACCAGGGATGTCCCGGACGTACGCCGGCTCCTCGACACGTACGTCGGTGACCGCATCCTGCTCGACAAAGCGATGGTGACGCTTTACGAGAGCATCCAGGAGTTCTGGGTCGCGGAACGGGACGACAACGCCGAGGTGGTCGGCTGCGGCGCGCTGCACGTGATGTGGGAAGACCTCGCGGAAGTACGGACTCTCGCGGTGAAGCCCGGTCTGAAGGGCGCGGGCGTCGGCCACAAGCTGCTGGAGAAGTTGCTGGACACGGCCCGCCTGCTCGGTGTTCGCCGCGTTTTCTGTCTGACCTTCGAAGTGGACTTCTTCGTCAAGCACGGCTTCGTGGAGATCGGGGAGACGCCGGTCGACGCCGATGTGTACGCGGAGCTGCTGCGTTCCTATGACGAGGGCGTTGCGGAGTTCCTGGGGCTCGAACGAGTGAAACCGAACACCTTGGGCAACAGCCGGATGCTTCTGCATCTGTGATCGCCGCCCGACGCTAGGCATCCGCGGCCCCGGGCAGCCCTTCGCGAGTCCTTCGCAGTCGTTCGAGGTTTATTCCACCGACGTGCCCTTCATGGGTTCCCTATGTCCGAAACGCGCATGTTTCCGGCCCGGAGTCGAGCTACCGGTCTCTGCCGGGGGTTTGTGTTTTTCCGGCAAAAGCGGTTTGCTTTCCGGCGTACTGCAGTACTGCATATAACAAGGGACGGCGATACGGCGGACGCCGACGGACCTCCGGCCCTCAAGTTATCGATGAAAGGAAATCCGGTGGCACAGAAGGTTCAGGTCCTTCTTGTCGACGACCTCGACGGCGGCGAGGCAGACGAGACCGTGACGTTCGCACTGGACGGCAAGACCTACGAGATCGACCTCACCACCGCCAACGCGGACAAGCTCCGCGGTCTTCTCGATCCGTACCTGAAGGGTGGCCGTCGTACCGGGGGCCGCGCCTCGGGCGGCCGCGGCAAGGCGCGCGCCGCTTCCGGGGGCAGCCAGGACACCGCGGCGATCCGCGCCTGGGCCAAGGAGAACGGCTGGGACGTCAACGACCGCGGCCGCGTCCCCGCGAAGGTCCGCGAGGCGTACGAGCAGGCCAACGGCTGATCACTCGACCCGCGTCACCGGCCGCGCCCGCGGCGGGCGGTCGGCGGTGAGCCGGACCCGGTGGCACTGCGTGGCCAGTGTGCGGACCAGCCGGACGAGATCCAGGTCGCTTCCGGCGCGGCCGAGGGCCGACAGCGCCGGCAGCGAGGACCCCGCCTCGCACCCCGGCTCCGGGGGCCGCAGCCAGACGGCGGCCCCCCGCATGCCGTCGCGCTCCGGGGGACGCGGCGGCGGCCCGGCCGGGCGGGGCTCCGGGACGACCGGGACAAGGGGCGCCTCCACGAGGCCGTCCGCTCCGACCGCCGTCAGGTCGAGCGCCAGCGAGCCCCACTCCAGCCACTCCAGCAGCCCGGGCACCTCCTCCGCGCCGCCCGCCGCCACGAGCAGCAGCATCCGCTCGCCCCGGACGGCCACCGGGAACCCCTGCGGGCCCCGGCCGGACCACCCGAGCCGCTCCAGCGTCGCGTGCCCCGCGGCGGCCGGCACGTCCAGGACGTCGAAGCGGACGCCCGTGCGCAGCCGCACCGGCTTCCCGGGTGCCGTCGGCCACCCGAGCACGCTCTCGTACCACCACCGTGTCCGCTCCCGGGCCGAGCCGCCGTTCCCGGTGGGCCGGCGGGGCGACGGCACGACGGGGGACGCGGGAGCGACGGGGACCGAGTGCGAGGCGCCAACCATGCCAAGTGCAACAGTCGAAAGAGCGCTCGGGTTACGCTGGGTGGCGACAAGAGTGCACAGAGTGCTGAAACGAGGCGTCAAGAGGGGGCGTGCGGGGGTGCGGGGAGGCGCAAGGTTGTTCGCCCGTAGCGGAGGGAACCGGTGCGCGCGGCATGGAGTGTCAGTCCCCGCGGGTAAGACATCCCTAGTGGGAGGGGGCGACATGCAGATCGGGCCGTCTCGCGTTCGCCATCGGCGTACTGGCGAGTGGGGTAAGTGCCTGGCCTGCGGGAACATCGTCTCGCACCATCGGGTTGTGGCAGATGTCGGCGTCAGGGGTCAGGAGGCCATCGACGGTGTCGGCAGTTGGAATGAGCGGTCCCCGCTTGCGGGACTAAGCTGCGGAAGGACAGGGAGGGGAAGTTCCCCTTACTGCCTGACCGCTCTGAGGAGCGATTAACGATGTTCGAGAGGTTCACCGACCGCGCGCGGCGGGTTGTCGTCCTGGCTCAGGAAGAAGCCCGGATGCTCAACCACAACTACATCGGCACCGAGCACATCCTCCTGGGCCTGATCCACGAGGGTGAGGGTGTCGCCGCCAAGGCCCTTGAGAGCCTCGGGATTTCGCTCGAGGCGGTCCGCCAGCAGGTGGAGGAGATCATCGGCCAGGGCCAGCAGGCCCCGTCCGGCCACATCCCCTTCACCCCCCGTGCCAAGAAGGTTCTGGAGCTGTCGCTCCGCGAGGCCCTCCAGCTGGGCCACAACTACATCGGCACGGAGCACATCCTGCTCGGCCTGATCCGCGAGGGCGAGGGCGTCGCCGCCCAGGTCCTGGTCAAGCTGGGCGCAGATCTGAACCGGGTGCGGCAGCAGGTCATCCAGCTGCTCTCCGGTTACCAGGGCAAGGAGACCGCCACCGCCGGCGGTCCTGCGGAGGGCACCCCCTCCACGTCCCTGGTCCTCGACCAGTTCGGCCGGAACCTCACCCAGGCCGCTCGTGAGTCCAAGCTCGACCCGGTCATCGGGCGCGAGAAGGAGATCGAGCGGGTCATGCAGGTGCTGTCCCGCCGTACCAAGAACAACCCGGTGCTGATCGGTGAGCCCGGCGTCGGCAAGACCGCCGTCGTCGAGGGCCTCGCGCAGGCCATCGTCAAGGGCGAGGTGCCCGAGACCCTCAAGGACAAGCACCTCTACACCCTGGACCTCGGCGCCCTGGTCGCCGGCTCCCGCTACCGCGGTGACTTCGAGGAGCGCCTGAAGAAGGTGCTCAAGGAGATCCGCACCCGCGGCGACATCATCCTGTTCATCGACGAGCTGCACACGCTGGTCGGTGCGGGTGCCGCCGAGGGCGCCATCGACGCCGCGTCGATCCTCAAGCCGATGCTGGCCCGCGGTGAGCTGCAGACCATCGGTGCGACCACGCTGGACGAGTACCGCAAGCACCTGGAGAAGGACGCGGCCCTGGAGCGCCGCTTCCAGCCGATCCAGGTCGCGGAGCCGTCGCTGCCGCACACGATCGAGATCCTCAAGGGCCTGCGCGACCGCTACGAGGCCCACCACCGCGTCTCCATCACGGACGAGGCCCTGGTCCAGGCGGCGACGCTCGCCGACCGCTACATCTCGGACCGCTTCCTGCCGGACAAGGCGATCGACCTGATCGACGAGGCCGGATCCCGGATGCGCATCCGCCGGATGACCGCGCCGCCGGACCTGCGCGAGTTCGACGAGAAGATCGCCGGCGTCCGCCGCGACAAGGAGTCCGCGATCGACTCGCAGGACTTCGAGAAGGCCGCCTCCCTCCGCGACAAGGAGAAGCAGCTCCTGGCCGCCAAGGCCAAGCGGGAGAAGGAGTGGAAGGCCGGCGACATGGACGTCGTCGCCGAGGTCGACGGCGAGCTGATCGCCGAGGTCCTCGCCACGGCGACCGGCATCCCGGTCTTCAAGCTCACGGAGGAGGAGTCGTCCCGCCTGCTGCGCATGGAGGACGAGCTCCACAAGCGGGTCATCGGCCAGAAGGACGCCGTCAAGGCGCTCTCCAAGGCGATCCGCCGTACCCGTGCCGGTCTGAAGGACCCGAAGCGTCCCGGTGGCTCGTTCATCTTCGCCGGCCCGTCCGGTGTCGGTAAGACCGAGCTGTCCAAGGCCCTCGCCGAGTTTCTCTTCGGTGACGAGGACGCGCTGATCTCCCTCGACATGTCGGAGTTCAGCGAGAAGCACACGGTCTCGCGCCTCTTCGGTTCGCCCCCCGGCTACGTGGGTTACGAGGAGGGCGGCCAGCTGACGGAGAAGGTCCGCCGCAAGCCGTTCTCGGTCGTCCTCTTCGACGAGGTCGAGAAGGCCCACCCGGACATCTTCAACAGCCTGCTCCAGATCCTGGAGGACGGTCGCCTGACCGACTCCCAGGGCCGGGTCGTGGACTTCAAGAACACGGTCATCATCATGACGACCAACCTCGGCACCCGGGACATCTCCAAGGGCTTCAACCTCGGCTTCGCCGCCGCGGGCGACACGAAGTCCAACTACGAGCGCATGAAGAACAAGGTCCAGGACGAGCTGAAGCAGCACTTCCGGCCCGAGTTCCTCAACCGTGTCGACGACGTGGTCGTCTTCCCGCAGCTCAGCCAGGACGACATCCTGAAGATCGTCGACCTGATGATCCAGAAGGTCGACGAGCGCCTCAAGGACCGGGACATGGGCATCGAGCTCTCCCAGTCCGCCAAGGAGCTGCTGTCCAAGCGGGGCTACGACCCGGTGCTGGGCGCGCGTCCGCTGCGCCGCACGATCCAGCGCGAGGTCGAGGACTCGCTGTCGGAGAAGATCCTCTTCGGCGAGCTGCGTCCCGGTCACATCGTGGTCGTGGACACCGAGGGCGAGGGCGACACGGCGACCTTCACCTTCCGGGGTGAGGAGAAGTCGACCCTCCCCGACGTCCCGCCGATCGAGCAGGCGGCCGGCGGCGGCGCGGGTCCGAACCTGAGCAAGGAGGCGTAGCCCTCCGGGGTGAGCCTGCAAGGGGGCTGCCCGGGACTCCGGTCCCGGGCAGCCCCCTTCGCCGTGCCGCGTCAGCGTTCGTCCACGGTCACCTCGGCGTCACCGAAGAGGGAAGCGAACCGTTCCGTGGCGAACCGCTTGCCGGGGTAGGTCTGCAGGATCACCCGGCGCAGGCCCCGCAGGCGCGAGGCGAGCGGGGCGAGCGCGGCAAGGTCCTCCGCTCCGTGCAGGGCGGTGACGCGCAGGAACGTGACCCCCGCAAGCTCGGGCATGGCCTCGACGGACTGCGGGAAGTCGGCGAGGACCGCACGGTTGACATGCAGGTGGGTCAGTTGGGGGAGCGCGGCCACGGAATTCCAGTCGGCAGCCGTCAACGGGGAGGTCAGCGGACCGATGCTGAGCTCGGAGAGCCGGGCCCAGTGCTCCAGTCCCCTGAGGCCCGTCCGGTCCGTGGTGTGCCGGCCCAGGAAGAGGTACTCCAGCTCGGCAGTGGTCGGCAGCACATCGGTGAGGCAGTCGCCGGGCAGCTCCTGATCGAGGGAGACGCGCCGCAGCGCACCGAGTGCACTCAGGCCGGTGAGGTCCGAGATCCGGCCGCAGGCGAGATCGACGAGTGGCAGTCCCGCCAGCTTGTCCAGACCCCGAGCCGCGTCGCAACCCTGGACCCACAGGCCGCCGAGCGAGCTGAACGGCAGCAGGTCCCCGAGATCGTCCAGGGCTGGATCGTCCCGTATGTCGATCAGGGTCACGGCCTCGGGCGACGGAACGGCGGCCAGGACGTCCGCGACGGCGCGGCCGCCTCGGAGGGACAGCCCGTGCCAGGGCCGCATGGTCGCCAGGGCGGCGCGCTGCTCGGCCGTTTCGCAGGCGACCAGCAGGTCGTGCCGGTGCAGGTGGTCCAGCACCTCGGCGGCGTACTCCGCGGTGTCGAAGCGGCCCCAGGTGCCGGCCAGTTGTCGTCGCACGTCCAGGGAGCGATGTTCCCTGAACCGGCGCAGCACGGCGAGCGCACCGCTCGGTTCCTGCTCCGCGAGCAGCGAAGCCGTCACCGTCACCCCGTGCGCCTCGGTGTCCGTCAGCCCCTCCGGACTCGGCAGCAGCTCCAGCACCAGCGGCCCGGCCTCTCCCAGCGCCCTCGCGTCCTGCGTCGACCCCGGCGGGATCAGCGCCCCCGCTCGTGCCTCCACCTGCGCCCGTACGGCCGGGTCCAGCGCGGTCGCGTGCTCCAGACAGGCGAGCGCGAGCAGCGCCAGCCGCGGGGTGCCCTCCGCGAGCAGTCGCCGCAGCAGCACCGCCCGCTCCCCGGGACGGGCGTGGGCGACGGCCATGCGGATGACGTCCTCCCACTGGGTGTCGCCCGCACGGCCCGCGAGGACGTCGAGGTGGCCCTCCTCGACCGCGTACCGCGCGCCCAGGTAGTCCTGGAAGGTGCGGTGGACGAAATCCAGTGAACCCTCGCCGGGCTGCCGGAGGAGCCCGCTGCGCAGGACCAGCGCCCGCAGGACCGTCGCCGCGTCGCCCTGCCCCGCCGCCGAGGCCACCGACGGCAGGGCGCGCTCCACGATGCCCTCCGCGGTCTCCACCGCCATCTCCGTGCGCCCGCTCAGCACCAGCGCGTACGCCAGCCGCTGCAGCAGCTGCAGTTGGGCCTCCTCGCTCAGCTCCACCGCCTCCATGCCCCGCTCCCGGTCCCGGCGGGCGAGCAGCATCGTCAGGGCGGCGTCGTACAACTCCTTGCGGCCCGTGGGGAGGTAGCCCCGGCGTTCCCGGTGCAGGGCGCAGATCAGGCCGCACATCAGGGGGTTGGTGGCGAGCCGGGCCAGGTCGCGCTTGGTGCGCAGGGAGTCCAGCAGCCGCGTCTCGAACTCGGGTGCCTCGGCGGCCGCGTGCCAGCGCCGTACGAAGGTCACGACGTCGGGCTCCCGCATCGCGGTGAGGGCAAGCTCCCGGAAGCCCTCGGCGGCCAGCCAGTCGGTGCGTACGGCGGTGGGGCGTGAGGTGAGCAGCCAGCGGTTGCCGGGGAAGGCGCGGATCAGGGCGAGGAGCCAGTCGCGCGTGCGGTGCCGTTCGGCGGCGGGGAGCTCGTCCAGGCCGTCGACGAGGACCAGGCCGCGACCGGCGCCCAGCACTCGTTCCGCCCAGCCCTCCGGAGGGGTGAGCGGGCAGCCCACGGCGGTGAGGAAGGCCGCGGGGGAGGGCAGGACACCCGCACGGGTCAGCGTGCGCAGCGGCAGTACGTACGGGATCCGGTCCCCGTCCCGCGCGGCGGTCACCGCCAGCCACTGCACCAGCGTCGTCTTGCCGGAGCCCGCGTCGCCGCGCAGCAGTACGCGGTCGTGGGTGGTCAGCGCCGCCTCGGCGGGAAGGCGGACGGTGCGTTCCGGCTCGGGGCCCTCCCCGGGGAGCGCGGTGTGCTCCTCCTCCGCGGTCGCCTCCAGGCTCAGGTAGGCGACCTCCAACGGCCACCGGTCCGGCGAGTCGCGCAGGTCGATGCCGTAGATGGTGATGCGGTTGTGCTGGTCCGCGACGTAGGGCAGGTAGCGGCGCTCGAACGCCGTGTCCCGGGCGTCGGGCCTGGGAACGCGGGCGATCAGCTCGTCGACCTTGGCGATCAGCTCGGCCTGGCCCCGTGTCTGCGCGACCAGCGTGCGCGCGACGAACGTCGACCGCCGGGTGAAGAACTCCAGGACGTGCAGGCAGGCCCATTCGGTGGCCGAGTCGAGGAAGTGGCGGGCGTCGGTGGAGAGCCCGGCTGCGGAACCGGCCGCCTGCCGCCGCAGCCTGGCGGCCAGCTCACCGTGTCCGAGGCGCACCGCTTGCACGTCGTCCATGTCCAGGTCGCCGAGGGCGAGGAGCCGCGCGGCCAGGGCGTCGGACACGGCCTCGGTCTCGTCGCGCGGGAAGGGCGGCTCGCCGGGAGAGTCCAGGGCGGCCCCGACCAGCTTCCCGGCGAGCAGCCGCACCTCCCTCTCGCCCAGCGTGCGCCGCTCGCCCCGGAAGGACACCAGACGGTCCAGCCGGACCGGTCGGTCGACCAGTCCGGCGCCGGGGCCGCCCGTCACGAACAGCTTCTTCACCAGCGGGGCGACCAGAGTGGACGCCAACTTCCCGCCGAGTACCGCCGGTTCCATGCGCCACCCCCGTGATCGTCGGTCGACCAGGGGAGCCTAACGGGCGTCAGGACAGCTGACCGTCGTAGTCCGGGAGCTTGAAGGTCCGCTCGGCGTGGCCGCCCGACAGGTCGGTGGCGCTGTTGCCGATGTTCGCGATGATCGTGTAGCCGTCCGACTCGATCTCGGCGCGCTGTTCGGTCTTGTACTCGGCGACGTCCTTGAACAGGTCCAGGAAGCCCCGGACGTACAGCCCCGAGGACTCGTACCCGGCGTGGGCGAGGTTCCACTCGGTGGGTGCCTCGATGATGCCGGGGCGGGCGGTCACGAAGAACAGGGCGACGCCGTGCTCCTGGGCGTACTCGGCGACCTCCAGGACCGGCCGGTTGGCGGGTTGGGGATAGCTGAAGCCGAAGTCGGTCTCCAGGGAGGTGTTGTCGATGTCCAGGACGACGGCCTGCTTCTCGCCGGGGGCGGAGTCGGCGATCCGCTCCTTCAGGTACGGCAGCGCCGCGTCCATGACGGCCCGGCAGTCCCGCTGCCAGGTGTCGTAGTCGACGTCGGCGGCGGCGGCCGCCGGCACCGACGCCGACGGGTTCTCGGCCGGGGCGGCGACGGACGGCGTGACGGTCGCGGTGAGCGCCGCCGCGACCACGGCGGCCGTGCCGGCGACCCGCGTCCAGGTGCGGCGCCGGTTCTGCCTGGTCTGTCCGTTCTGAACGGTCATGGGGGGTGGGGTCCTCTCATGCCTGCCTGCGCGGATGCCTGACGGCAAAGTTGTCGCGTGCATGCTTGCCCCAGCAAGTGGCCGGACGGCAACGATTGGGTTACTGAGCAGTAGTCAGCCTTCCGACCTGCGCGCCCGCGCCTGCGCCTACGCCGTGATCTCCACCCCGTCCGGCACGTTCCGCACCCGCGGCAGCCGGGGATTGACCCGCAGCACCCGCAGCCGGGGGAAGCCGGAGAGCCACGAGACGTCCGTGTCGGGCAGCTCCGCGTTGAGCCACAGGTGGGTCAGCTGGTCGGGGAGCAGTCCCGCGAGGAGTTCCTCGGCCCGCATCACCCCGGCCACCTGGATGCGCGGCCGCCCGCCGAGTTCGCGCAGGGCCGTCAGTTCGGCGGTGTCGGCGACCGGGAAGTAGAGGCCGTCCGGGTCCAGGTGGGCGATGATCTCCTGCGCGTACCGTTCGGTGTCGAAGTGCCGCCAGCCCCGGGCCAGTTCGGTGCGCACCGGCAGGGCGGCGCGGGAGCGCAGCCGGACCAGGTAGTCGATGGCCGCGTCGTCCTGGACGCGGGTCGCGGTGTAGGCGAGCAGCAGGGCCTGCCGGTCGTCGGGCACCTGGCCCGGGTCGGGCAGCAGCTCGAGCACGATGGGGCCGACCCAGCCGAGCCCCCGGGCGGCCAGCTCGGTCGTCGGGCGTACCAGGTTCTTCGTGCGGTCGTGGACGAGCCGCTGGACGGCCGGGTCGAGTTCGGTGACGTGGTCCAGGCAGGCCGCGGCCATCAGCCTGCGGTGGTTGATCTGCGGGCGGCGCAGTCCCGGCGCGGGCGCCAGCAGCCGGTCCAGGAACTGGGCGCACTCCTCGGGGCGGGCGTGGGCGGCGGCCATCCGGATGACCTCCTCCCACTCGGACTGGTGGGCGTGGTCCACCAGCGTGGGGAAGCGGCCGCGGGCCACGATCTCCTTGGCGGCCAGGTAGTCCTGGAAGGTGCGGTGGACGAAGTCGACGGACTCGCCCGACCGTTCGCGCAACAGGCCCGTGCGGTGCAGCAGATGCCGGAAGATCTTCGCGCCGTCCCCCTGCGCGCGGGCGGCGGGCATCGCGGGCAGCGCGGCGTCCAGGATGCCCACCGCCCGCTCCCGGGGCAGCTCGGAGGCGTCCTCCTCCAGCATGGCGTGGGCCAGCTTCTGCAGCAGCCGTTCCCGGGTGCTCTGCTGGAGCCGCACGTCGTCGGCGTACAGCACGTCCCGTTCGGGGTCGCGGCGCTGGAGCAGCATCTCCAGGGCGGCGTCGTACAGCTCCTTGCGGCCGCTGGGCAGGGAGCCCGCCCGGTCCCGGTTGAGGGCGCATATCAGGCCGCACATCAGGGGGTTGGTGGCGAGCTGGCGCAGTTCGCGGTAGATCCGTACGGAGTGCAGCAGCCGCTGCTCGTACTCGTCCAGCGTGCTGCGCTCCCGCTCGCGTTCGCGCGGTCCGGGGGAGCGGCTCTGCTCGTCCAGGCGGGCCGCCGAGTGCCAGTCCCGGATGAACCGGGTCACCCGGTCCCGGGACATGGGCGCCAGCGACAGCTCGACGAAGTCCTCCTCGGCCAGCCCGCCGCCCGAGAGCCAGCCGTCGGAGACGGCGGAGGGCCGGGAGGTGACCAGGCAGCCGTTGCCGGAGAAGACGCGCAGCAGCCGGCGGAGCCGGTCGCGCAGCTCGCCGCGGGTCTTCTCCGGCGCCTCGTCGATGCCGTCGACCAGCAGCAGGGCCCGGCCCGCGAGCAGGGTGCGCACCACCCACCCCTCCGGAGCCCGGTCGGCGAGCGGGTGCCGGACCGCGTGCAGGAAGTCGTCCGGGGCCGGGAAGCCCTCGCGGGCGAAACGCCGCACGGGCAGCACGAAGGGGACCCGGGAGCCCTCCCGGGCGGCGGCCACGGCCAGCCACTGCACCAGGGTCGTCTTGCCCGAACCCGCCCCGCCGCGCAGCAGCACCCGGTCGTGGTCCTCCAGGGCGCGGTCCGCGAGCAGCACGGTGCGCTGCTCGTCCTCGGTGCCGCCCACTCCGCCGCTGCGCTCCTCCGCCTCCAGGCTCAGGTAGGTCTCCTCCAGCGGCCAACGGTCTGGCGCGTTGGGGAAGTCCACGCCGACGATGGTCAGCCAGCCGTGCCGCCGGGCCACCCACTCGGCGTACTCGGCCTCGAACGCCACGTCTTCCTCCGGTCGCTCGGCATGCCGGGCCGCCGCCTCCGCGTCGCCCAGGTCGACCAGCTGGGCGATCCGGCTGGCCCGTCCCGGCAGTTGCCGCTGGAGGTAGGCGGAGCGCCGCACCAGGTGGTGCAGGACGTGCAGGCACACCGACACCAGCAGCGCGTCGTGGAACCAGGCCGCGTCCGGCGACAGCTCCCGGTCGGCGCCCTGCACCGCGCCCCGCAGCCGCCGCGCGTAGTCCTGCGGACCCAGCCGTACGGCGTGGGCGTCGGTGACGTCGACCTCGGCGATGGCGAGCAGGGTGCGGGCCAGGACGTCCACGACCGGGGCCAGTTCGGCGGTGGGCGCGGCATGCCGCTCGGCGGCGAGGTGCACCAGGTCGGCGGCGGTGCGGTGGACCTCGTCCGGGGTGGCCGTGGCCCTGGCGCCGCGCCAGGAGACGAGGCCGGGGACCGGTTCGGAGAACACCGGTGGGCGGGCGGGGTCGCGGAAGAGCCGGTGGACGAGGGGGGCGGCGAGACGGGAGGGCGTGCGGACGACGGCATCCATGAAGGTGGGTTACCCCTGGGGTTGGGAGGACAAAGAGGCGGACGGGTGCAGCTCCACACCGTCCGGCACCTGCCGGATCACGGCCTCGTCCAGGTCCGTGAGCACGGACACCGTGCGCAGACCGGGGAAGGCCGTGAGCCAGGCCAGCCCCTCGACGGGGTGCGGGGCCTCCAGCGTGAGGTGCGCGAGGCGCTCCGGGACGATCAGTTCCGTCAGGTCGTCCACCCGGTAGGCACCGCTGACGAAGATGTGCCGCCAGCCGCCGAGCGAACGCAGCGTGTGGAGGTCGTCGGTCGTGGCGACCTCGACGGCCCACTGTTCGGGCAGGTGGGCGAGGATCTCCTGGGCGTACTGGTCGCGGTCGAACTTGGGCCAGGACGCGGCGAGGAGCCGCTGCACGTCGGCGTCGGAGTGCTCCCGGAACCGGGCCAGGAAGTGCAGTGCCGCCTCGCTGCCCACGTGGAACGCGGTCATCACCACGAGGGCCGCGTCTTGGCCGTCGGTCTCCTCCGGCCCCGGCAGCAGGCCCAGCACCAGATCGCCGCCGGCCCGTGCCACTTCCTCCGCCGCTTCGAAGGTGGGCGGCGGCACATGGGTCGCCAGCCCCGCCTCCACCCGCCTGCGGACCCCCGGCTCCACCTCGGCCGCGTACCGCAGCCCGGCCGCCGCCAGCAGTGTCCCGCGCGGGGTGCCCAGGCCCGTGAGCCGGAGCAGCATGTGCTCCGCCTCCTTGGGCCGGGCATGGGCGAGGGCGAGCAGGATCACGTCCTCCCACTGGTCCGTGCCCGCGTGGTTGACCAGCAGGTCGAGGTCCATCTCCTGTACGGCCAGCCGGGCCCCCAGGTAGTCCTGGAAGGTGCGGTGCAGGAAGTCGACCCGGCCCTCGGCGGGCTCGCGCAGCAGCCCGGAGCGCAGTAGCAGCGCGCGGTAGACCTCCTCGTCACCCGCGCCGTCCAGGTTCAGCGCGGGCAGCGCCCGGTTCACGATGCCGAGCGCCTCGTCGCGGTCCATCTCGTGCCGGCTGTTGCGGATCAGCCACCACGCCAGCTTCTGCAGCAGCTGCACCTGCGTGGCGTAGGCGAGGCGCACCCCGTCGGAGCCGTGCAGCTCCCGTTCCCGGTCCCGGCGTTCCAGGAGCATGGTCAGCGCGGCCTCGTAGAGCGACCTGCGGTCCTGCGGGAGGAAACCGCGCCGGTCGCGGTGCAGGGCGCACAGCATGCCGCACATGAGCGGGTTGGTGGCCAGCTCGTTCAGCTCCGAGGTGCTGCGCACGGACGCCAGCAGGGACTCGCCGACCGATTCCTCGGCCCCGGCCGCGCGGTGCCAGCGCCGTACGAACGTGTCGACCTCCGTGCGGCCCATCCGGGCGAGGTCCAGTTCGTGGAAGCCCTCGGCGGCCAGCCAGTCCTGCGGTACGGCCGAGGGGCGCGAGGTGACCAGCCACAGGTTCCCCGGGAAGGCCCGGACCAGCTCGCGCAGCCAGCGGCGGACCGCGGCCCGGCGGTCGTCCGCGATCTCGTCGATGCCGTCGACCAGCAGGACCCCGCGCCGGGCCCGCAGGACGCGCTCGGCCCAGCCGGGCGGCTGCTCGCCCGCGACGGGCGCGCCGACCGCCCGCAGGAAGTCCCCGGGCAGCGGCAGCTCGGCATCCGGCCGCACGATCCGGCGCATCGGCAGCACGAACGGCACCCGCCCGATCAGGTGGGGCATCCCGTGGTCGTAGACGCGGCCGGCGGCGGTGACCGCCAGCCACTGCACCAGGGTGGTCTTGCCGGAACCGGCGACGCCGCGCAGGAACACCTGGTCGTGACCGGCGAGTACCTGCTCGGCGGCCAGCGTCGGGTACTCCGGGCTCCGGCGCCCGTCCCGTGCCGCCTGCGGCCGGGTCGCCTCCAGGCTCAGGTAGGCCGTGTCCAGCGGCCACTCCCGGGTCCCGGCGTCCAGCCCGTAGATGGTGAGCGTGCCGTGCCGGGCGGCGACGTGGTCCGCGTAGCGCTCCTCGAACCCGGCGTCCTCGGCCGACTGGGACGGCAGCCGTTCCAGCAGGACGTCGACGGCCTGGACCAGCCGGGCCAGCTGCTGCGTCTGGACGGTCTGCTGGCGGGCGACGTAGGTGGAGCGCTGGGTGAGGAAGTTCAGGATGTGCAGCGAGGCGGTGTGCAGCAGCCGCTCGTACAGCAGCGTGCCGACCTCGCCGAGCCCGTACGGGGCCAGGGGCACGCCGGCGCCCAGCTCGCGGGCGAAGCGCTCGGGGCCGAGCCCGACGGCCTCGTAGTCCTCGACGGTGATCTCGCCGAGCCGGGCGAGCGTGCGGGCGAGGGCGTCCTTGACGGCCGCCGCCTCCGCGGCGTCCACGGGCTCCTCACCCGGCCCGGCCGAGGCCAGCGCCCTGCGGACCAGCTCTGCGGCGATCTTGTCGACGTCCTTGGGCGTGACGTCCCGCTTCTCGCCCCGGAAGGACACCAGCGCCGATATCCGCACCGGCCGGTCCACCAGCCCCGCTCCCGGCCCGTCCCGGACGAAGAGCCGCTTGACGAGCGGTACGACCGCGCTGGACGCGACACGGGCCCCGAGTGCTGTGACGTCGACCATGCTCCGAGCCTAGGTGAACGCCCTTGTACGGGGGGCGGGTTAACCGGGACGGGAGTAGCCCCGGTCACATTCACCGGTCTTTCGATCATGATCGCCGGTGACGTGCCGCACAGGCCGATTGCGGTGTACTACGGGGAATAGTGGCAGTCGCAAGAACCATGAAAACGGACATATCGGAGGGGGCGAGGGAGGGCTTCGCGGGGCTCTGAGCTGGTTTTGTCCAAAATGGCCGCTCTGGCGCGAGTCATGAAGTTTCCCTCTGAAGTACTAAATAAGGTCGTAGGTCACACCTTTGTGCGGTTCGGGGTCGCCGGGTTACCAAGGTTGAGCCCGCCCGGTGAGCGCCTTGTGCGTCCCGCCGGTGGGCATTCCTCTGCACCCGTCCCCATGAGGTTCGAATGTTTCCGCGTGTCACGTCCCGTTCTTCCCGTACGACCATCCGCACCCGCGCCGCGGTGATGGCCGCAGGCCTCGGAGCCTCGGTCGCACTGGGAGCCGGGGTCGCGGCCGCCACCGGCACCACGGCGGCCTCCAGCACCACCGCCGCCGCGAGCGCCGTAGAGGCCCAGGCCGCGGCGCAGGCCAAGGCGGCGAAGGCCGAGAAGGCCGCCGCGAGCGCCAAGAAGTCCACCACCGCCAAGAAGACGGCCACCAAGAAGAAGGCCGCCTCCTGGGTCGACCCGGTCAAGAAGTACTCGCTGAGCGCCAGCTTCGCCCAGAACGGCGGCATGTGGGCGCACAAGCACAGCGGCCAGGACTTCGCCGTGCCGATCGGCGCCAACGTCGTCGCCGCCCACGGCGGCACCGTGGTCAAGGCCGGCGGCAACGGCGCCGGTGACGGCCCCGCCTACGGCAACGCGATCGTCATCAAGCACGGCAACGGCACGTACTCCCAGTACGCGCACCTGTCCAAGATCAACGTGAAGATCGGCCAGATCGTGAAGACCGGCCAGTCGATCGCGAAGTCCGGCAACACCGGCAACTCCAGCGGTCCGCACCTGCACTTCGAGATCCGGACCACCCCGAACTACGGCTCGGCCGTGGACCCGGTCGCCTTCCTGAAGTCCAAGGGCGTGACCGTCTGACGGACGGGGCTACTCGCCCGCCGCTCCCCGGTGGGCCTGGGTCACCAGATCGATGGCGACCTCGAGAACGGCAGCACGCTGTTCCTCGGGGTCGCCTTCGAGGTCCCGGAGCACGAACATCCCGGCGTGCAGCGTGAACAGCGCGGTGATGCAGCGGACCTGGTCGACCATGTCCGCCTCGGGATCCATGAGGATGTCGCGCAGGCCGAACATCCGCGTCTTGAACAGCTCGCCGATGCGCAGGTCCCGCACCGTCGCCTGGTTCTCCTGCATGAAGCGGAACAACGGCGCCGCGCCGGCCAGCGCCCCGCTGTAGCGCCGGATGATCTCCTGCTTCGTCTCCAGGGTGTGCGGCTGCTCCCGCCCCCACTCGATCAGGTCCTCCAGCGGCCGGGAGAGGTCCTCGAAGATGCTGACGAGGATCTCTTCCTTGGTCTTGAAGTGGTAGTAGAGCGCGGCCTTGGTCACGTCCAAGCGCTCGGCGATCTCCCGCAGGGAGGTCTTCTCGTACCCCTGCTCCGCGAAGAGTCCGAGTGCCACGTCCTGGATGCGCTGGCGGGTGTCCCCGCGGCGTCGCTGCTGCTTGGTGCCGTTCATTGTGCCGCCCATCCTCCTACGCACCTCCTGCCCCGCGCACTTTCCGAAAAACTTACTTGACGCCCGGCTAGTTACGCGACTACCTTCCCCAGTGTAGACAGCTTGCCGGGCGGCAAGTAAGTGGCGAGTGGCACAGCGGTAGCTGGGGGAGTAGGAGACATGGCGCAGAAAACGGAGGAGGCGACCGGCGGGGCCGGCGCCGGAAAGCAGCCGAGGAGCGTGCGGGTCGTCCTGCTCGCCCTCATGATCGCGATGATGCTCGCGATGCTCGACAACATGATCATCGGCACCGCGATGCCGACGATCGTGGGCGAGCTGGGCGGCCTGGAGCACCTCTCCTGGGTCGTCACCGCCTACACCCTGGCCACCGCGGCCTCCACCCCGCTGTGGGGCAAGCTCGGCGACATGTACGGGCGCAAGGGCGTCTTCATGACGTCGATCGTCATCTTCCTGATCGGCTCGGCGCTCAGCGGCATGGCCCAGGACATGGGCCAGCTCATCGGCTTCCGCGCCGTCCAGGGCCTGGGCGCCGGCGGTCTGATGGTCGGCGTCATGGCCATCATCGGCGACCTGATACCGCCCAGGGAGCGCGGCAAGTACCAGGGCATGATCGCCGGTGTCATGGCGCTCTCGATGATCGGCGGACCGCTGGTCGGCGGCACCATCACCGACAACTGGGGCTGGCGCTGGTCCTTCTACATCAACATCCCGCTCGGCGTGATCGCGCTGATCGCCATCAGCGCCGTACTGCACCTGCCGAAGAAGCGCAGCAAGGCGCGGATCGACTATCCGGGCGCCGCACTGCTGACCATCGGCATCACGGCCATCGTGCTCGTCACCACCTGGGGCGGCACCGAGTACGCCTGGACCTCGGCGCGGATCATGGAGCTGATCGGCATCGGCGTCGCCGCGCTGGTCGGGTTCGTGTTCTGGCAGACGAAGGCCGCCGAGCCGATCATGCCGCTGCACATCTTCCGCAGCCGCAACTTCACCCTCATGTCGATCATCGGCTTCATCGTCGGCTTCGTGATGTTCGGCGCCACCCTCTTCCTGCCGCTGTACCAGCAGGCGGTGCAGGGCGCGTCCGCCACCAACTCCGGGCTGCTGCTCCTGCCCATGCTGGGTGCGATGCTCGTCACGTCGATGGTCGCCGGACGCGTCACCACCAACACCGGCCGCTACAAGATCTTCCCGGTCGCGGGCGGCGCACTGATGACGGTCGGCCTGTACCTCCTGTCCACCATGGACACCGACACCACCCGCTTCACCTCCGGCCTGTACATGGCCGTCGTCGGTCTCGGCATGGGCTGCCTGATGCAGATCACCATGCTGGTGGCGCAGAACAGCGTGGAGATGAAGGACATGGGCGTCGCGTCCTCCTCCACCACCCTCTTCCGCACCCTCGGCTCCTCCTTCGGCGTCGCGATCATGGGCGCGCTGTTCAACAACCGCGTCCAGGACGTCATGGCCGAGCGGGCCGCGGGCTCGGGCGCCAAGGCGACGGAGCAGTCGGCGACGCTGACGGCGGACGCGCTGAACGCGCTGCCGGCGGCGATCCGCGACGCCTACCAGCACGCGGTGTCCGCCGGCACCCACACCGCGTTCCTGCTCGGCTCCGCGGTGGCCGTCCTCGCGCTGCTCGCGGCGTTCTTCGTGAAGGAGGTCCCGCTCAAGGGCGCGGGCCCGAAGGCGGCCGACGGCCCGGCCGACGGCGACGACGCCACGGCCTCGGCGAAGGCACCGGTGACCGAGGCGGTCTGACCTCGCGGCGGGACCTCGCCTCCCCCTCACCAGGCCTCCGGGCGGCTTCGGCCACCCGGAGGCCTCGTCGTTTCATCGGTCACCGCTTGCGCGCGGTGAGCAGGGCGAAGGAGAGGTACTCGCCGCGGTCGGCGGTGAGCATGTCGACGACGGCCCGGTCGCCGTCCGCGCCTGCGCCGTCCGTGCCCCGGGCGTCCGCCCGGTACGCGGCTCCGGTACGGGTCCACAGCAGCCAGTCCCGCCAGGCGTCCGGTTGCAGGCGCGCGGAGGTGACGTCCACCAGCTCGGTGATCTCCCACTGGAAGCGCCACCACTCGGCGGTGTGCCAGGCCAACGCCTCCCAGCCGACCACGTCCCTGATGTGCGGCGGGATCGCCCCCAGCTCACGCACCTCCCGCGTCATGGCGGGAGTCGCCACGCCCAACTGCCCACCGGACCGCAGGAACCGGACGAGATACGGCAGATAGCCGTCCGCCGTCCCGAAGTACTCGAACGCGTCGACGCTGACGACGGCGTCGAAGCTCGCCTTCTCGAACGGCAGGGCGTGCGCCTCGGCCCGTACGGCCTCCACCCGGTCACCGACCCCCGCCCCGGCGAACACGGCCGCCGCCTCCTCGGGCGCGATCCACCAGTCGGCCGCGACGACCTCGGCGCCGTACTCACGGGCCAGGAACACCGACGACGCGCCCTTCCCGGACCCGAGGTCGAGAATCCGCATCCCCGGCCGCAGCTCCAGGTCCCGGGCGAGATCCTCCAGCAGCCACAGCGGGTTCGGCCCCATGTCGAGGTCGAGCAGCCAGGCGGGGTCGTAGCGGGAGGAGCGCGGATAGCGGTCGGGACGTACGAGATCGCTCAAGTCGGTCACGCCCACGAACCCAAGCCGATCGCCCTGCCGGGCACAACCGGGTTTCGCCAGGTCGCTGGACGGGACTGTCCGCTCGGGCCCCGGTGCGAGGATGGCGTCATGGACGAGGAAGTCATCCCCATTCTCCGCGTCGCCGACGCCGCGGCGTCGGTCGCCTGGTACGAGCGACTGGGCTTCGCGCGGCAGTGGGAACACCGCTTCGAACCGGGATTCCCGGCGTTCGTGGAGGTCGCCCGGGGCCGGATGCGGTTGTTCCTGTCGGAGCACGAGGGCGACGCCCGCCCCGACACGCTGGTCTACCTCCGCATGCGCGACGTCGACGCCGTCGCCGCCGAGTTCGGCGTACGGGTGGAGGACGCCCCGTGGGCGCGCGAGACCGAGCTGCACGACCCCGACGGCAATCGCCTGCGGATCGGCACACCGACGCCGTGACGCCGGGCCGGGGCGCGCTCCGTACACCTACGGCGTTCAGAGCCGCGGCGACGACGGAGCCCCCTTGCCCATGCACTCGAACCACACCGTCTTGCCCCGCCCCCGCGCGTACGGCGTGACACCCCACCGGTCGGTCACCGCCGCGACGATCACCAACCCCCGCCCGCCCTCGCCCAGCGCGTCGGCCGCCGCCGGGACCGGCAGCTCCGGGCACCCGTCGGCGACCTCCACCCGCACCCCGCCTGGCCGCAGCAGGAAGCACACGCGGCCACGCCGTCCGGGCACGTGCCGTACGACGTTGGCGACCAGCTCCGTGAGCGCCAGCTCGGCGGCGTCGGCCACGTCCGAGAGGCTCGAGCGGACGAGGTACAGCCGCAGCACGCGGCGCAGATGGCGGGCCGAGTGCGCGCCCAGGGCGAACTCGGCGTGGTACTGGCTCTCAACGTCCGCCGCCCGCGGACCGGTTACGTGATTCACGCCACAACCCTGCGACGCGGTGCGTACGATCGACTACGCACAGAAACGAACGCCGCTAGGCGTTGCCGTCCGCAGTCCCGAAGTGAGGTGCCGCAGTGGCCAACATCCAGTCCCTCGACCCGACCGCGTCCCCGCTCGACTACTACGGCTGGGAGCTGCGCCGCCAGCGCGAGGCCCACGGCCTCAAGCAGGGCCAGCTCGGCGACATCATCTTCTGCACCGGCTCCCTGGTCGGCCAGATCGAGACGACCAAGAAGGTCCCGACACGGGACTTCTCCGAGCGGGTGGACGCCGCGCTGGGCACGGACGGCCTGTTCTCCCGCCTGATCGGCCTGGTGCTGCGCAGCCAACTCCCCACGTGGTTCCAGCCGTACGCGGAGATGGAGGCGAAGGCGGCGTACATCTCGACGTACCAGGCGCAGTTGGTGTACGGGCTGCTGCAGACGGAGGAGTATGCGCGGGCGGTGTTGGCCACGGGCAAGCCGGAGCAGCTCGACAGTTTGCTGGCCGCTCGGATGGAACGACAGCGCATCCTCGCCTGGGAGAAGCCGCCTGTGGCCCTGGTGATCCTGGACGAGGCCGTGCTGCACAGGCCCATCGGAGGCGACCACGTGATGAGGCGCCAACTGGCCCATCTGTTGGAGTTCACTCACCATCGCTGGATGCGCATTCAGGTGCTGCCGCTGTCTGTCGGTGAACACCCCGGTTTGGAAGGGGCGTTCACCATCTTCCGCTTTGATGACCACCCGGACGTCTTCTATACGGAGGACATGATGTCCGGCCACTTGACGGCCAACCCAGACACCATCAAAGAGGCCAACCTCAATTACGCTCACTTGCAAGCGGCCGCCCTCTCCGTGAAGGACTCGGCGGCGCTGATCGCCCGCGTGATGGAGGAGCGCTATGAAGATCGGACCAAGCGAGACACAGTGGCGTAAGTCCAGCTACAGCGGCCCCAACGGCGGCGAATGCGTCGAGTGCACGGTCACTGACGGCGCCGCCTGGCGCACCTCCTCGTACAGCGGCCCCAATGGAGGCGACTGCGTCGAAGTTGCCGATGGATGCCCCACCGGCGCCGTCCCGGTCAGGGACAGCAAGAACCTGTCCGGACCGGTCGTTACCGTCGGGGCCGGTGCCTGGCAGGCGTTCGTCGACGGTCTGCGGTAGCCGGCCGACCGCTACTGCTCACCCCGCGCGGCCTGCCGGGCGAGGAAATCCTCGAACGCCGCCTTCTGCTTGGGGTCCATGAAGCCCTGGCGGACATTGCGGGCCTGCTCCTCCAGCCAGTGCGCCTCCGCGGGGTCGAGCAGCTCCGCCACCACCGCGCCGTCGCGGGCCACCGCCGTACGTCCGCCGACGCGACGGCGGAAGAGCGTGAAGGGGCCGAACTCCTCGGGGTGCGCCAACTCGGGCCCCTCCGCCCGGTCGCCCGCCGGGTAGGCGGTGGGCGCCCAGTGCTCCCAGAGCGCGAGCGTCGCCGCGGGGACCAGCACCCCGTGCAGCAGGGGCCGACCCCCCTCCCACACGAACGTGACCGTGACCGGCTCACCGACCGCCTCGGTCAACTCCAGTACCCGCTCCACCTCGTCGTTGACCGGGTAACTGACCTCTGCCTCGATGCGTATGCCCATGACGCCTCAGACTACGGGCGCCCGCATCATGAACACGTCCACCGGATCCTCGCTCTCCACTACGAAACCGTGCCGTTCGTAGAGCCGCCGGGCCGGACTGCCCCGCAGCACGTTCAGCCGGACCACGGTGCCCTCGCGGTCGCACCGCTCCAGCAACTCGCGCAGCACGGCGCCGCCGATGCCGCCGCCCTGCACTCGCGGCGCGAGATAGAAGTGCTCCAGCCAGTGGGCGCCCTCAGCCGGGCGCAGCGCCACGCACCCGGCGAACGCTCCGTGCACCTCGATCACATTGGTGTGTGCCGGGACGAACCCGTCCCGCAACCGCTGCCGCACCCGCTGCGCGTCGTACCGCCCGAGCCGCTCCAGATCCGCCCGCAGCACCAGGGCCCGCAACTCGGCCACCGCCTCGACGTCCGCCGCCGAAGCCCGCCGGATTCCCCAGTCCGCCATGATCGTCACACTACGGGGCTGAGCCCTGAGCGAGCAGCCGCTCCGCCAGGATCATCGCCGCGCCCGACCTGTGCAGGTGGCTGCGTCGGTCTATTCGAGGCCTCGTTTTCCTGGCGTCCAGAACGGTTTGACCGAGATGGTGGACCGGGCTGGCCAGCCGCGGTCCTGGACCAGGTGCTGACGGGCAGCGGAGCAGGTCTTGGCTTCGCCGGCGATGTAGGCGTGGCCGGGTTCGTCCGGGAGTTGGAGGGAGCGGAGGGCCTGGATGAGTGGGGCGGAGCGTTCGGCGCCGGCGCCGTGACGGGACAGCCAGGTGACCTGTTCGGCGTGGGGCAGAGGAAGGCGGTGGGCCTCGTCGTCGACTTCGATGACGCCGTGGGCCGGCGTGTCGGGGCTGAGGGATCGGAGCATGCCCCCGAAGGCGACTTGTGCCGTTTCCTCGCCGACGAAGAGGTGATAGGCGGCCGGGCGGAGCACGAACTTGCCCTCGGGACCTTTGAAGTACACGTCGTCGCCGACGGCGACCTGACGGGACCAGCGGGCGCCGGGCCCGTCACCGTGGTCGAGGACGCACAGGTCGATGCTCTGGGTGGCCGGGTCGTGGTGCCACACCGAGTAGGTCCGCAGCGCGTCCCGGAACCCTTCTCGCAGCGCCTGGAGGGAGAGCAGGTCACTGACGAGGACCCTCAGGTGCTGGCCGGGGGTGAAGCTCAGGGAAGCGAGGCGGGGGTCGCTGAGACGGATGCGGCGCATCCGGGCTGCGACCGGTTCTACCTCGGTGACGGCGGCTCGGACGAACAACCGGCCGGCAAGCCGATCGCCGAGGGTGCCGGGGGTGGTGGCGGATGTGCCCATGGATACTCCGATCCTCGATACCTAGTGGCCGGCGCGGGTGCGGTAGAGGCGGACGGCGGCGGCGGCGAAGACGGCGGTGATGCCGACGGACCAGATGAGGCTGGCCGCGACGGGGTGCTGCATGGTCCAGGCGCTGGAGGCGGCGGCGGGGTCGGGGTTGCCGAACAGGTGGCGGGTGGCGGCGGCGATGACGCTGACGGGGTTCCAGTAGGCGAAGGCTTGGAGCCAGCCGGCCAGGTGGTTCACCGGGACGAGGGCGGTGGAGACCATGCCGAGGAGGAACAGCAGCAGGAGGCGGGTCTGATCCGCGCCTTCGACGTTGCGGATGACCAGGCCGAGGCAGAGCATGAGCCAGTCGATGGCGTAGGCGAAGAGGAGCACGAGGGCGAAGGCGGCGATGGTGTCGCCAACGCCGTGGTGGGGACGCCACCCGATGATCACGCCGGTGACGGCGACCACGGCGATGGCCAGAACCGAGGTGGCGAGGTCGGCGATGCTGCGGCCGAGCAGGACCCCGGCGCGCGACATGGGCAGGGACCGGAACCGGTCGATGATGCCTTCGCCCATGTCGGCGGCGATGGCCACCGCGCTGCCGCCGGCGGCGTTGACCATGGTGAAGCCGAGCATGCCGGGGATGAGGTAGGAGTGGAACTCCTCGGTCGTGGTGTGAGTGCTCCCGGTGGCGAGGCTGATGCCGGGGCCGATCACATAGCCGAAGAGCAGGATGAACATGATGGGCATGACGGTCACGTCGAGCAGGGACTCGGGTTCGCGCAGCGTCTTGGAGATGTTGCGCCGGGCGATGACGGCGGTGTCGACCAGCAGGCGGCGGGCACCGCTACGCCGGCGGGGTTCGACCAGGACCGGAGACGGGTCGGCGAGGGCCGCGGCGGAGGTCATGCCGACACCCTTCGGGAAGCCGGCGCAGTGGCCGTGTCGGTTGCGGGTCCGGTGGTGGCGGCGTGACCGGTGAGGATCAAGAAGACCTGGTCGAGGCTGGGCTCTTGTGCGCTGAGCAGGTCGACGTGGATGCCCGCCCCTGACAGTGCGCCGATCAGGTCGCTGGCGATGTGTGCCCGCTCGCCGGCCAGCAGCCGGAGCCGGCGGCCGTCGGTGTCGACCTGGATGGGGCGGGTGGCGAACCCGGTCGCGTCGAGCAGGTCGGCGGCGGCGGACAGATCGCTGTCGGGGGCGATGGTGACCACCAGTTCGGTGGCTCCGACCGCGGTTTTGAGCTCGCTCGGCGTGCCCTCGGCGACGACCCGGCCGTGGTCGATCACCGCGATCTTGTGGGCCAGATGGTCGGCCTCTTCGAGGTATTGGGTGGTGAGCAGCACCGTCGTCCCTTGGGCGACGACATCGGTCACCGTCTCCCACAGCCCGAGGCGACTGGCGGGGTCGAGACCGGTGGTGGGCTCGTCGAGGAACAGCACCCGTGGGGTGGTGACCAGGCTGGCGGCCAGGTCGAGGCGTCGTCGCATTCCGCCGGAGTAGCCGCCGGCGGCCCGATCGGCCGCGTCGGCCAGGTCGAAGCGGTGGAGCAGGTCGGCGGCTCGGGTCTTGGCCCGGCGGTGGGAGAGGCCGCTGAGCCGGCCGAGCATGACCAGGTTGGCCCGCCCGCTCTGGAACCCGTCGATCGCGGCGTACTGGCCGGTCAGGCCGATCACCTCCCGCACCCGCTCCGGCTGGGCCAGAGCGTCGTGGCCGGCGACGCGCACCTGGCCGGCGTCGGGGCGGACCAGCGTGGCCAGCACCCGCACCGCGGTCGTCTTGCCCGCACCGTTCGGCCCGAGAAGCCCGAACACGCTGCCCGCCGGCACCGCCAGGTCCAGCCCGTCGAGGGCGACGGTCGACCCGAATCGCTTGACCAGTCCCCTGACGTCGACGATCGGCTCATCTGTGCTCGCCACGGCGGCTCCCTCTCGCTTACATTCGAAACGTACGATCCGATCGACAAGCATTTGCTAGCCGATCGACAAGCTAACACTTGCCGATCGGCTAGGCAACGAATGAGATGTGACATGCTGTGACCGTGACCTCGACCCAAGCGGCAGCGACCCCGGCTTCGACGCGGGAGCGGGTCGTCGAGGCCGCCATCGACCTCTTCTCCCGCCAGGGCTACGGGGGTACCTCGCTGCGCCACATCGCCGAGGCCCTCGGGATCACCAAGGCCGCCGTTTACCACCACTTCCACACCAAAGACGACATTGCCCGCGTTGTCGTCGGCCGGGCCCTCGATGCCCAAGGGGGCATGGCCGACCGCCTGCTCGTGGCCGGCACCGACCCCGCCGCATGGCAGCGGGCCCTCCCCCGGGTCATCGACATCGCCCTCGGCCAACGCCGGCTGCTCTACGCCCTCGAACGCGACGAGGACACCTACCGTGCGCTCTTCGCCGACGACCCGGCCATCGGCCCCCTCCTCAAGGACGAGGGCGCCCCTCTCGCCGGGCTCCTCGCCGACCCCGGTGTCGATCCCGCCGTCCGGGTCCGCCTCGGCTGCGTCCTCGGCGCCGTGTTCGGCCCGCTCACGTTCCTCTCCGACCACTACCAAGACGTCCCCGGCGACCAGCTACGCCACCACCTCAACGAGGCCGTCGCCGTGCTCCTCCAGGACGTGAACGAACGGGCCGAGTAGCCCGACTACCAGCATTCCCGCGCCCCTGACCTCGGCCGGTTCACACCTCGGGCATCACGTTCGGGCGCAGACACATCCGCGCGGCGGACCGACGGCTCCATACCGCTCTCCCAACCGTTCCGCGAGCGGGTGAGATCCTTCGGCATGGCCGTCATTCACCGCACCGCGCTCGAACCGTCCAAGCTGGAGCTGCTCACCTCCTGGCTTCCCACCCGCCCGTGGTTCCACGGCGGCGCGGGGGAGCCGGAGTTGGCCAAGGCCGGCGGCTTCCGGCTGGACGACCCACGGGGTGCGGTAGGGATCGAGTTCCTCGTGGTCACCGACGCCGGAGCACCACATCCCGCCACCTACCTGGTGCCGCTCAGCTACCGCGGCGCCCCGCTCGACGGGATGGAGCACGCCCTCGTCGGCACCATGGAGCACGGGGTACTGGGGCGGCGCTGGGCCTACGACGGCTGCCACGACCCGGTGCTGGTCGCCGCGTTCCTCGCTCTCGTGGAGGGCCGAGTCGAGGCGCAGGACCAGAACATCAGCGACACCCCCGACCGGGACGTCACCCGCTCCTGCACCGGTGACGGTTCGATCCCCGCCGCCTCTGCCGCCTCTGCCGCCTCTGCCGCCTCTGCCGCCTCTGCCGCCTCTGGCGCCTCTGCGGCGTCACCCGCCCACGCCGCTGTCACCGACGACGGGGAGGGCACCGCGCTGGCCTTCCCGCACGGCGTGGTTCTCCGACTGCACAGGATCCTGCGGGCCTCACCGGACGGCCCGACGCCCCTCCCGCAGGGAGCCATCGGCCAGGTCTCCGGCGCATGGCGGGGGCCGGGCAGCACCCCGGCCCGGGGCCTGTTCGCCGCTCTGTATCCGGGCACCCGCCCCGCTCCCTCCGGCAGGACCGCCCCCGGGTCGGACACCGGCGTCTGAGCGCCCCCGGCGTCACCGTTTCGGGGAGGCATCCGGGACGGCGACGACGTCCCGTCGGAGGACCTCGTCTCCGGCCACATGACGGCCAATCCGGAGACCACCGGGGAAGCCGCACTCCGTTGCGTTCGCGTGCAGGAAGACGCTCACGCATCATGAACCCGCCCGCCGGATTCCCCAGTCCGCCATGATCGTCGGGCTACTGCGCCGCCGACCCCTGGGCCAGCAGCCGCTCCGCCAGGAGCAGGGCGCCGACCAGGATCATCGCCGCGCCCGAGAAGCGGGACACCGCCGTGGCGACGGCCGGGCGGGCGCTCAGGATCCGCCGTGCGGTGGTGCCGACCCCCGTGTAGACCACGGCGCAGTTGGCCGTGTGCACCAGGCCCAGCGCGACGATCTGCGCGGCGAAGGGCCAGTCGGCGTCCCGGGCGGTGAACTGCGGCAGGAGGGCGAGGAACAGCAGCAGTGCCTTGGGATTGAGGCCGCTGATGCCCGCCCCTCTGGCCGCACGGCCCACCCATGAGCCGGCGCCGGCGCCCTCTTCGCCACCCTCGACCCGGGGCGCCGCCGGGCGGGCCAGGGTCGTGGCGCCGAGCCAGATCAGGTACGCCGCTCCGGCGGCCGTCAGCGCGGTCAGCACCGTCGGCGAACCGGCGATCACGGTGGCCAGGCCCGCGGCGACGACGGCGGTCAGCAGAACGTATCCGCTCAGCAGCCCGCCGACCGCGGGCAGGACCGACCGATGGCGCAGCCCCGCCGTGATCGCGTAGGCCCAGTCCGCTCCCGGGACGAGCACCAACAGGAAGGACACCGTCCAGAACGCCGCGATGCCAGCCATCTCCACGTCTCCACACCTCACACTTGCCAGGGCCTTCGGGTCCAAGGCATCCAGGGCCTCCAGGGCAGATTAGGAAAGATTGCGCGAAAGGTGCTTGCGATTGTTCCCCAGCACGGTCGCTCTCGTGGAAGAATCTTCCCCATGGACGACGTGGACCGGCAGATTCTTGCGGAGCTGCAACAGGACGGTCGGCTGACCCTGACCGAACTCGCCGAGCGGGTCCGCCTCAGCGTCTCCCCCTGCCACCGGCGCCTGCGCGCCCTGGAACGCTCCGGGGCGATCACCGGCTACCACGCGTCACTGAACGCGCCCGCGCTCGGCCTGGGCTTCGAGGCGCTGGTCTTCGTCACCATGCGCTACGAGGACCGCCAGACCGTCGCCGCCTTCGAACAGGCCGTCGCCGAAAATCCCCATGTCGTGCAGGCCCAGCGGCTGTTCGGTGACCCCGACTACCTCCTGCGCGTCGTCACTCGCGACCTGGAGGCGTACCGGCGCCTCTACGACGAACGCCTCGCCTCCCTCCCCGGCGTCCAGCGCCTCAGCTCCACCCTCGTCATGGCGAACCTCGTCGACATCCGCCCCCTGCCCCTGTGACATCCGGCATCCGGCCGCGCCCCGTATAGGCACTGCCTATGCGGGGCATCGATTTTTGGTCGTGGACCTCCTCGACTGTGACCCGCTTCACTGACCTCGGCGATGGCGCGACGACCGCTCGGGACCCGGTGCCGACGGGTTCTGCTCGTGCCTGGATGGAGGTTGCAATGACGCATGCCCCGAAGGAAGCCGCAGGCGACGCCGTGGTGCGCAAGAAGCCCTGGTACCGACAGCTCTACGTGCAGGTGCTGGTCGCGATCGTGATCGGGATCGTGCTCGGGTGGCGGTGGCCGGATCTCGCCACCTCGATGGAGCCGATCGGCACCACCTTCATCACCGCGATGAAGATGCTCATCGGCCCGATCGTCTTCCTGACCATCATCGGGGGCGTCACCGGGGTCGCCGACCTGAAGCAGGTGGGCCGGACCGGCGTCAAGGCGCTGGCCTACTTCCAGGTGGGCACGATCGTCGCCATGGCCGCGGGCCTCGTCGCGATCAACCTGTTCCGGCTCGGTGACGGGGTGCACGCCGACGCCTCGCGGATCGAGGTCTCGGGCGAGGCCGGTTCCTACGTGGAGACGGGTGAGCACCAGCACTGGTGGGAGTTCCTGACCCACATCGTGCCGGACAGTGTCTTCGGCGCGTTCGTCGAGGGCGACATCCTCCAGGTGATCTTCCTCGCGGTGATCTTCGGCATCGCGCTCCGGGCCGTGGGCCAGGTCGGCGAGCCGATCATCGCCGGTGTGAACCGCCTGACCGAGGTGGTCTTCAAGGTCCTGTCGTTCGTGATGAAGGTGGCCCCGCTGGGCGCCTTCGGCGCCATGGCGTACGCCATCGGGAAGTTCGGGCTGTCGACGCTGACCAGCCTGGGCTCGCTGATCCTGCTCTTCTACGTGACCTCCATCCTCTTCGTCGTGGTGGTGCTGGGCGCGGTGCTCGCGGCCTATGTGCGGCTGAACATCTTCCAGCTCCTGCGCTATTTCAAGGAGGAACTCCTGCTGGTCCTCGGCACGTCCACGGCCGAGCCGGCGCTGCCGGGACTGATGCGCAAGCTGGAGTTCATGGGCGCCGAGAAGTCCACCGTCCGCCTGGTCGTGCCGACGGGCTACAGCTTCAACCTCGACGGCGCCGCGATCTACCTCTCCCTGGCCACGCTCTACATCGCCCAGGCCACCGACACCTCCCTCTCCGGCGGACAGCAGCTGGGTCTGCTCGCGGTGATGCTGCTGACGTCCAAGGGGGCGGCAGGGGTCGCCGGCGGGGGCTTCATCGCGCTGACCGCGACCCTGTCGACCGTGGGCCACGTGCCGGCCGCCGGCATCATGCTGGTCTTCGGCATCGACAAGTTCATGTCGGAATGCCGTGCCCTGGTCAACTTCTGCGGCAACGCGGTCGCCACCCTGTTCGTCGCCCGCTGGGAGAGCGGCCTCGACCTGGAACGGGCCCGGCGGGTGCTGTCCGGTGAGATACGGGAAGCGGAGGCCGTCGCTCAGAGCGTCCCCGCTCAGAGCGACCCCGCTCAGGGCGCCGACGAGCAGGCCGTCACGGGTGCCGACGTGCCCGGCGCGAGGCTCGCCGAGGGCGACGGGGCGGTGCCCGCCAACCGATAGGGTCCACCTGTCGCCCGAGGTTCGTGGCACTGGGAGGCACGGTGGACGCCCGGCAGCTGGAGTACTTCCTCGCCATCGTGGAGCACGGCGGATTCAGCAAGGCGGCCGCCGCGCTTCACGTGGCGCAGCCGTCACTGTCCCAGGCGATGGCCAACCTGGAGGCCGACCTGGGCGTCTCCCTCTTCCACCGGATGGGCCGCGGCGTGGCGCTCAGCGAGGCCGGACGAGAACTCCTCGAACCGAGCCGACGCGTGCTGCGCGACCTGATCGCCGTACGGGACCGGGCGGCGTCGCTGTCCGGGCTGCACGGGGGGACGGTCGAGGTGGCGGCGATGCCCTCGCCCGGCATCGAGCCGCTGACCGGCCTGATCCACCGTTTCACCGAACTGCACCCGTCCGTCACCGTCAGCAGCCGGGCGGCCTTCACCCCCGAGGGCGTCGTGGACCTCGTCCGCAGCGGCGCCTGCGAGTTGGGCCTGCTCGGCGCGGAGCGGCCGTTCGCCGCCTCCGGGGTCGACGTCCTGGCCGTGGAGGAGCAGCCGTTCGTCGTGGTCGCCGCGCCGGGCGCGGGCCTGGCGGACGGGGCGACCCTGCGGCCGGAGGACCTCGGCGGACGCAAGCTGATCGCCTCCCGGGGCGGGAGCCTGATGCGCACGATCGTGGACGACGTCATGGCGCACACCGAGGGCACGGACATCGTCGCGGTCGTCGACCACCGCACGTCCGTCCTGCCACTCGTCCTGACCGGTGTCGGTATGGCTGTCCTGCCCGCCTCCTGGACCCGCTTGGCCCGCCGCTGCGGTGCCGCCGTGGCGGCCATCGAGCCGACCGCGCACCTTCACGTCGCCATGATCAGCCTGCCGGCCCACCTGACGCCCGGCGCCCGCTCCTTCCTGGAACTGACGCGTTCGTACGCCAGGCAACGGGACGCTCACAGCGGCTGAACCCGTCGGCTCAACCCATCGGCTGAACCCATCGGCCGCGCCTATGGGTCGTATCGGAAGCAGGTCTTGGACGGGCGGGCGCCCGCTGGGTTGACTCAAGTCGTCGCAGCAGACGTCAACTTCCCCGGCTCACCGGAGGCTCCTCATGACCGCACCCCGCACGTTCCGCATCGCCGCCATCCCCGCCGACGGTGTCGGCGCCGAGGTCGTCGCCGTGGGCCGCGCCGTACTGGACGCGCTCGCCGCCGACTCCGGCGGGGCTTTCGCCTTCGACTGGCAGGAGTTCCCGTGGGGCTGCGAGTTCTACGAGCGGACCGGGAAGATGATGGACGACGACGGGCTGGAGCAGCTGAAGGACTTCGACGCCCTCTACTTCGGCGCCGTCGGCTGGCCGACCGTCCCGGACCACATCAGCCTGTGGGGCCTCAGGCTGAAGATCTGCCAGAGCTTCGACCAGTGGGCCAACGTCCGGCCGGTGCACTTCCTGCCCGGCGTCCAGAGCCCGCTGCGCAAGGCCGACCACACCGAACTGGACTGGGTCGTCGTCCGGGAGAACAGCGAGGGCGAGTACGCGGGCCTGGGCGGCCGCAACCTCTCCGGCCGGGGACCGGGAGGCGAGGTCGCCGTCCAGTCCGCGCTGTTCACCGAGGTGGGCTGCGAACGGATCATGCGCTTCGCCTTCGACCTGGCCCGCACCCGCACCCGCCGCAAGGTCTCCTCCGTCACCAAGAGCAACGCGCAGCAGTACGGCATGGTCCTGTGGGACGACGTCTTCAAGCGCGTCGCCGCCGACTACCCGGACGTGGAGACCGAGAGCGTCCTGGTCGACGCGATGTCGGCCAAGTTCGTACTGCACCCGGAGGACCTGTCGGTCGTCGTCGCCTCCAACCTCAACGCCGACATCCTCTCCGACCTCGGCAGCGCCCTGGCCGGCAGCCTCGGCCTGGCCGCGAGCGCCAACCTCAACCCCGAGCGCCGCTTCCCCAGCATGTTCGAGCCGGTCCACGGATCGGCCCCGGACATCGCGGGGCAAGGACTCGCCAACCCGATCGGCGCGGTGGGCAGCGCCGCCCTGATGCTGGAGCACTTCGGGCTCCCCGGGGAGGCCGCCCGGCTGAACCGTGCGATCCGCGCCACCACGGCCTCCGGCGTCCTCACCCGTGACGTCGGCGGCACCGCCTCCACGGAGGACGTCACCAAGGCGCTCGTCGACGCCCTCGGCGCCTGACCCCAGGGGAATTTGGGGGAACCGAAGCGTCCCGGTCACCCTCACGTCGCGCCGGAGGGCCGGGACGGGGTCGCCCGAAAGGAAGGGCCGCCCTCCCGTGCCGGGGCCGCGAGCGCTCGCCGCTCCGGTCCCGGCACGTGCGCACGTGCGGCTCGGTCAGCAGCGGGCGAGTGCCGTCCGGACCCGGCGGAGCCCCTCCGCCCTCCAGTGGTCACGGTCGGGCATCTGGTCGTTCCGGCGCCAGCGCCAGGCCGAGAACAGCGCCCAGTTCAGGGCACGGCACCGGTCGATCAGACCCTGGTCGGCCCCCGCGTAGTGCTCTCCCACTTCTTCGGGGGCGTGGGCGAGGTCGAACTCGACCGGCCCGCGGCAGCAGGTGGCGAGGTCCACGAAGAGCGGCCCCCTCCTCGTGTTGAGGAGGTTGCCCGGATGCGGTTCGCCGTGCAGCAACTGGTCGCCGGCCCGGTCGGTGCCGATCGCGGTGCCCAGTCCGTCGAGGGTGCCGCCGAGGAATTCCCGGTCTGCGTCGGGCAGCTCGGGGGACCGCTCCCGGTCACCCACCTCTCTCAGCGCCGCGGTGACTCGATCGGTGAAGTGCGGCGCGGCCAGATCGATCCGGCGCAGGGCGGCATGGTGGCGCCGGAAGGCGTCCGCGTAGGCGGTCGGCGCGATCTCCGAGGGCAACGGCTCGTAGTAGGTCCAGAGCGAGACGGCGAAGGCGTCCCGCACATAGACCCGGGAAGCGGCCCTGGGGTCGAGCTCGGCCACCGGAGCGCCGACCTCGGCGAGTCGGCGGGCCACCTCGACCTCGAACTCGGAGTCGGCCAGATGACCCACGGGCGCGACCCGCGTCAGGACGTCGCAGGGGAGCAGACGCAGCGCGACCCGGTCCGAGTCGTGGACGACGGCCACGTCGGTGACCTCGAGACCCAGCTCCGCAGCGGTCACCCGGCCCGCCTCGATCGCGCGGCGGAGTTCCGAAGGCTCCACGGGCCCCTCCTCAGTGTCGGCGCGGGCACTCCCGACCCGGCGGGAAGCATTTCACGACGGGACCCGAACCGGCCCTTGGTTTTCGGGCCGCCAACCGCGTCCGGCCCCTCCCGCCCCCGACGTCAGCGGTTCGGGAACGCCTCCCGGGACACGTCCCGGGCCGCCGTCGACGCCCCGCCCTTCGACCGGTCCGGCAGCATCGGGTAGCTCCCCGTGTTGGTCGGCGCGTGTTCCGGGAGCCACAGGACGGCGACCGCGCCCTCGGCCGGTATGTGCGCGGGGGCGCCGGCCGGGCGTACGTTGCGGAAGGTGAGCCGGGCGCCCAGGACGCGGGCCTGACCGGCCGCGATGGTCAGGCCGAGGCCGTGTCCGCGGCCCGCCCGGTCCGTGCTGCCGGTGCGGAACCGGCTCGGGCCCTCGGCCAGCAGGTCCTCGGGGAAGCCGGGCCCGTGGTCGCGGACCCGGATCACCCGGCCCTCGACGCTGACCTCGACGGGGGAACGGCCGTGCCGGGCGGCATTGGCGAGCAGGTTGAACAGCACGCGCTCCAGGCGGCGCGGGTCGGTGGTGACCTCCGACTCGTGGATCACCCGCACCTCGACGGCGGGGTCCTTGGCGGCGACCCGCCGGGACACGAAGTCGCCCAGCATGATGTCCTGCAGCTCGGCCCGCTCCGAGGCCCCGTCGAGCCGGGCCACCTCCAGGACGTCCTCGACGAGGGTCCGCATCGCCTTCGCCCGGTCCAGGACCAGCTCGGTCGGCCGTCCCGGCGGCAGCAGCTCGGCGGCCGTGAGCAGACCGGTGACCGGGGTGCGCAGCTCGTGCGCGATGTCCGCGGTGACCCGGCGCTCGGCCTCGATGCGCTGCTGCAGGGCGTCCGCCATCGCGTCCACGGCGCGCGCGACGTCGTCCGTCTCGTCCCGCACGACGCCGCCGATGGCGTCCCGCACCCGGACGTCCGCCTCACCGCTCGCGACCCGGTTCGCGGCGGCGGCGGCCTCGCGCAGCCGGCGCGAGAGCTGGCCGCCGATGAGCACGCCCAGCGCGCTGCCGCCGAGGACGACCGCGATGGAACCGATGACCAGGGCCTGGTCCAGGTCGCTGAGGATGTCCGCGCTGCGGTCGGTGAAACCGGAGTGCAGGGACATCACGTGCCCGTCCTTGAGCGGCACGGCCGCCCAGATGTCCGTCACACCGTCCGGCCGCTCGGAGACATAGGTGGCCCGCCGCCCCGCATCGATCTTGCGGCGCAGCTCCGGCGGCAGGGCGGGGTCGTCGATCTGGGCGTTGGGGAAGTTCTGCCGCCCCGACAGCTCGTAGTTGCGCTGGGCGATCAGGACCCGGTCGTCGGCGAGGTCACGGGCGTTGTCGAGCATCGACACCCGGGCGGCATTGTGCACGACCAGGCTCAGCGCGACGGCCACCAGCGCGCCGACCAGCGCGATGGCCGCGCTCAGCTTCCAGCGCAGCCCGGTGCGGATACCGCGGGCACGCAGCCCGCGCGCACCGAGGACCCGCGTACGCCCGCCCGGTTCCGTGTGCTCGCCCGGCCCGGCCTGCTCGCCGGACCCCGCGTGCTCGCCCGGCCCCGTGCGGTCGTACGGGTGCCCCGGCGGCGAGACGCTCCGTCGTTGTCGGAAGAACCCCCGCATATCCCTGTATCCCCGCTCAGGCCTTCAACTTGTAGCCGAAGCCGCGGACCGTCTCGATCCGGTCCTGGCCGATCTTGGTGCGCAGCCGCTGCACGTGCACGTCGACGACCCGGGTGTCCCCGCCCCAGCCGTAGTCCCACACCCGCTCCAACAGCTTGTCGCGCGAGAGGACGGTGCCCGGCGCGGAGGAGAACTCCAGCAGCAGCCGCATCTCGGTCGGCGTGAGCCCCACCGGCCGCCCGGCCCGGCGCACCTCCATGCCGTCCGTGTCCACCTCCAGGTCGCCGAAGGTGAGCACGCCCCCGGTCTCCGCCGCACCGGCGCCCTCCGTCCGGTCGCCGCCCCCGGCATGCCCGAAGCGCCGCAGCACCGCCCGGATCCGGGCGACCAGCACGGCCCCGTCGAACGGCTTGGTGACGTAGTCGTCGGCGCCCGCCTCCAGGCCCAGGACGACGTCGATGGAGTCCGCCCGCGCCGACAGCATGATCACCGGCACTGTGGACTCGTCCCGGATCCGGCGGCACAGGCTGACGCCGTCGAGGCCGGGGAGCATGACGTCGAGGAGGGCGATGTCGGGACGGTCGGCCCGGAAGGACTCCAGGCCGGAGAGTCCGTCGGGCATCGCGGTGACCGCGAAGCCGTCCCGCTCGAGGGCGAGCTGGGTGGCCTCGCGGATGACATCGTCGTCCTCGACGAACAGGACGTGGGTCTGATCTGCCATCCCGGTGCTCTCAGTCCTCAGGGTGTGGTCGGGTCGAACGGTCGAACGGGCCGCCGGTACGCGTACCGCGCTCACTGGGACATCGGTGCGAGCGGCCCAGTCGGTTCACGCCCGTCGGTTCACGCCGGTCGGGGCGGCCGACGGTTCAGCTGTCCGGCTCCGGCGCCGGGGTGGGCGCGTTGCCCGCGGCCTTGCTGTAGTCGTTGTGGGTGCGGTACTCCTCGGTGAACCGGTCCGACGCCCAGCGGTACGTGATCACGTTCTCGCCGGACGGACTCGACACCGGGTCGCCCTTGTCGTACACCTGCTTGGTCACCACCAGGTCCCCGCGGTCGATCTCCGCGTAGACCGGAGGCTCCTCGGCCTTGAACACATTCTGGTACGCGCCGTCCTCCTCGCGGTACACGTAACTGCCCACACCCACCGCGTCACCGCACGTCAGCACGTTGACGACGACGTCGTCCGCCGAGCCGTCCGTCACCTTCCCGTACGACACGTCGATCGGGTACTCGTCGGCGACGCAGGGCTTCAGCTCGCGCTTGACCTCCGGGGACACCTTGGGATCGGCCTTGACGAGCCGCACCGCGTCGACGCGGTCGGAGGCCTTCGAGGGGGACGCCTTCGCCGCGGGCGCCGGGGACGCGGAGCCCGCGCCGCCCACCGCGTCCGCGTGGGCCGGCCCCTCGTCCCGGGCGCCGGTGCCCCCGGTCCCGCAGCCGGCCAGGGAAACGCCGAGGGCGACGAACACGGCCACCGCCGTACTCGCCGCCTGCGTGGTTCTCCGGGTCCCCCCGGGTGTCCGACCGTCGGTCAGGCCGCGCAACGCTCCCGCTCCTCACGCTCCAGCGCCCGTGCGTCCAGATCGCGGGCGACCAGCTCCTCGCGGAGCCGGGCGAGCGCCCGGTGCAGCGTGCTCTTGACCGTTCCCGCCGACATGCCGAGGGCGGCGGCGGTCTCCTCCGTTGACATCTGCTCCCAGTGTCGCAGCACGACGACGCTGCGCTGCTTCGGGGCGAGCACCTTGAGGACGTCCATCAGCAGGGCGCGGTCCGCGTGCTGCTCGGTGGCGTCGTCCATGGGGGACTCGGGGAGCTGCTCGGTCGGCACCTCCTCCAGCTTCCGCGCCCGCCACCACTCGGTCCGGGTGTTGATCATCACCCGGCGCAGGTAGGCGTCCGCGAGCCGCTTGTCCTCGATGGTCTCCCAGCGCCCGTACGTCCGCGCCAGCGCGGTCTGCAACAGGTCCTGGGCGTCGACGGGGTCGGGGACCAGGCGCCTGGCGCTGCGCAGCAGCGCGTCCTGCCGGGTGCGGACGTACTCCTCGAACTCGAGCACCTCGCCCATGTCAACCGCCTTCCGATCCCCGTACTCCGACGGTGGTCACCGCCGGCCCACTGCCTGTGGTCCGTAGTCGTGCTGTGCCCGGGGGGCACACAAACGAAGGTAGGGAAGCGTTGTCACGGCGCTGTGCGATGCAGCCTGCGGCAATCCCTCGGCTGTCCGTCGGTTGTGTAACGGAAGTAGGAACCGGGTAAATCGGCAGCCCACTTGATAGCGACATCAGGCGATTTGTCCGCCACGGAGGCTGTCACAGAGAACACGAACACGGAGACGCCGCGGGAGCCGTCACAGAGGCAGGCGGCTGTGCGTCAGCTCAGCGGCAGCCGGTACAGACCGTCCGCCAGCGGCTCCACCAGACCGTCGGCCACCAGGCCGTCCAGGGCGCGGGCGCGCTGGACCGGCTCCTGCCACACCTGGTCGAGGGCCGCCTGCGGCACCGGTCCGGCCGCGTCGCGCAGCACCGCGAGCAGCCGCCCGCGCACCTGCCGGTCGGTGCCCGCGTATGTCTGGCCGCGCCGCGGCGGACCGTCGTGGGCGGGCTTGCCGGCCAGCCGCCAGGCGCACTGGGCCGCGATCGGGCAGCGGTGGCACGACTCGTTCTTCGCCGTGCAGACCAGCGCGCCCAGCTCCATCGAGGCGGCGGCCCAGCGGGCGGCACTCGCCTGCTCCTCGGGCAGCAGCGCCCGCGCCAGCTTCCGCTCGGCGGCGGTGGTGGCGTTCGGCGGGTACTGCACACCGGTGACCGCGCGGGCGAGGACCCGGCGGACGTTGGTGTCCAGCACGGCGTGCCGCTGGCCGTAGGCGAAGGAGGCGACCGCCGCGGCCGTGTACTCGCCGATGCCGGGCAGTGCCAGCAGCTGGGCGTGGTCGGCGGGTACGTCGCCGCCGTGCCGTTCCGTTATGGCCGCCGCGGCGCCGTGCAGGCGCAGGGCGCGGCGCGGGTAGCCGAGCCGCCCCCAGGCGCGCACGGCCTCGCCGGGCGCCTGGGCGGCGAGGTCGGCGGGGCGCGGCCAGCGGGCCAGCCACTGCTCGTAGACGGGCTGGACGCGGCTGACCGGCGTCTGCTGGAGCATGAACTCGCTGACCATCACGCCCCAGGCGCCGGCCTCGGGGCGCCGCCACGGAAGATCGCGGGCGTGCTCGTCGAACCAGTCGATGACGGGGGCGTGCAGCGGCACACCGGACGCGGCGGGGTCGGAGGGTCCGCCTGGCGAGGGCTTCGTGGGCGCAGTCATGTCGCTCCGATCCTGCCACGGGAGGACCGCCGCACGGGAACACCGCCACCCGGAGACCGTCGCGGACGTCGTCAGGCCCCTCCCCGCCCCGCCGGCAGGGTCTCCGGAACGGTCTCCGGAATGATGATCCGTAAAAGTTGCGGGCCCAAACGGCGGGTGGGACAAGGGAACGCGCCGATCTCTCGTACAGTTTGCGCCGTGGGATCTCTGCGCAATCCGGTCGGGCCGCTTCCCTCCACCATCTACTGGCGACGGAGGGCCGTACTGCTGTCTCTTTTCGCCCTGTTGGCGCTATTGATCACGTGGATCGTGGTCTCCGGCGGCGGGGACGGCGGCAAGGGCCGCGAGGACGGGGCCAACGGCAAGAACCCGGCACCGTCGATCACTCCGGGCCCCTCGGGCTCCGGCCCGGCGATCAGCCAGGCGCCGGGCGGACGCGACGAGTCGGAGAGCGGCGACTCCAACGGCTCGGGCTCCGGGTCGGGTTCCGGCGGCGACGGCTCCGGCAACGGTGCCGGGTCCGGCGACGACGCGTCCGGCGACGACGCGTCCGGCGACGGCGGATCGGCCGGGTCGGGAAGCGCCGGAGGCGGCGGGGGCGGCGCGGTGACCGGCGTCGGCGCGGGCGACGCGCTCCCGGCCGGGTCGGGCCTGCCCAACTGCACGCCCGGCGCGGTGAAGTTCAGCCTGCGCAGCGTCCGCAACAGCTACTCGCCCGGACAGACCCCCGCGTTCGAACTGACCGCGCGGAACACGTCCGGCAGCGACTGCAAGGTCGATCTCGGCCCGAAGAACGCGGTGTTCACCATCACCCCGGCCGACGGCGACGACGCCTACTGGGCCTCCGACGACTGCGTCGAGGGCACGGGCAGCCTGCGCTACCGGGTCGCCGCAGGCAGCGGCATCACCTACACCACCAAGTGGGACCGCAAGCCCAGCGCCCCCGAGTGCGGTACGCCGCCGGCGGGTTCGGCCAAGGCGGGCACCTACCTGGTGGAGGCAAAGGCGCCCGGCTTCGAAAAGGTCCAGACGTCCTTCGTCCTGAAGAACGACTGACAAGAGGCCCCGCGGACGCGCCCCCGGGGCCCGCCGCGGGCGTCAGACGTAGCGCTCCAGGATCGACGACTCCGCCAGCCGCGACAGCCCCTCCCGCACGCTGCGCGCCCGCGCCTCGCCGACACCGTCCACCGTCTGGAGGTCGTCCACACTCGCCGCGAGCAGCTTCTGCAGACCACCGAAGTGCTCCACCAGCCGGTCGATGATCGCGCCCGGCAGCCGCGGCACCTTGGCCAGCAGCCGGAACCCGCGCGGCGACACCGCGGAGTCCAGCGTCTCGGGCGACCCGGTGTACCCCAGGGCCCGCGCCACCGTGGACAGTTCCAACAGCTCGGCATGGCTGAGCTTGTCCAGCTCGGCGAGCGCCTCGTCGACCGTACGGGACCGCTTGGCGGTCGGCTCGGGCACGTAGTCCCGCACGACCAGCTCGCGCTCCGGCTCCACACCCGCGATCAACTCGTCCAACTGCAGCGCCAGCAGCCGCCCGTCCGTCCCCAGCTCCACCACGTACTCGGCGATCTCGGTGGCGATCCGGCGCACCATCTCAAGCCGCTGCGCGACCGCCGAGACGTCCCGCACCGTCACCAGGTCCTCGATCTCCAGGGCCGACAGCGTGCCCGCGACCTCGTCGAGGCGCAGCTTGTACCGCTCCAGGGTCGCCAGCGCCTGATTGGCCCGCGACAGAATCGCGGCCGAATCCTCCAGCACCCGCCGCTGCCCGTCCACGTACAGGGCGATCAGCCGCATCGACTGCGAGACGGACACGACGGGGAACCCGACCTGCTTGCTGACCCGGTCGGCCGTCCGGTGCCGGGTGCCGGTCTCCTCCGTCGGAATGGTCGGATCGGGCAGCAGCTGCACCCCCGCCCGCAGGATCTTCGACAGGTCCGAGGACAGCACGATGCCGCCGTCGAGCTTGCACAGCTCGCGCAGCCGGGTCGCGGTGAACTCGACATCCAGTACGAAACCGCCCGTGCACATCGACTCGACGGTCTTGTCGGAACCCAGCACCATCAGACCGCCGGTGTTGCCGCGCAGGACCCGCTCCAGGCCGTCGCGCAGGGAGGTGCCGGGCGCCACGGCGCTCAGTGAGGCGCGCATCAGGCCATCGGCACCGGCACTCCCACCGGACTTTCCGGGAGCTGCTGCCCGGTCGTTGGCTGCCACTGCACTCCTCCGGTCGCAGGTTCTTCTGGCGCTCCCGTGTCGCACACTCGGTCGTATGGACGGGCGAGACCAGGGCAAAGTCTACCGGCGGTCGTCCTCCTCCCGTGTGGCCTCTCGCCGACGCGAGCGCGGAAGCACCCGCAGGGCGTCTCCCATGTCCGCGACTTCCAGCACCTTCATGCCGTCGGGGACCCGGCCCGGATCGGCCGGGACCAGGGCGTGCGTGAAGCCCAGCCGATGCGCTTCGGAGAGCCTGCGCTGCACCCCCGTGACCCGTCTCACCTCTCCCGCGAGCCCGACTTCGCCGATCGCGACGAGGTTCTTGGGCAGCGGGGTGTCACTGGCCGCGCTCGCCAACGCCAGCGCGACGGCGAGATCGGCGGCCGGCTCGGAGAGCTTCACCCCGCCCACCGTCGCACTGTAGATGTCCCTCTTCCCCAGGGCACTGATGCGCCCGCGCTGCTCCAGCACGGCCAGCATCATCGACACCCGCGAGGTCTCGAGCCCCGAGGTCGTACGCCGCGGCGACGGGATCTGCGAGTCCACGGTCAGCGCCTGCACCTCGGCGACCAGCGGCCGGCGCCCTTCCAGGGTGACGGTCAGACAGGTCCCGGGCACCGGCTCGGCCCGCCGCGTGAGAAACAGCCCACTGGGATCGGCAAGCCCCGTGATCCCTTCATCGTGCAATTCGAAGCACCCGACCTCATCGGTCGTCCCGTACCGGTTCTTCACCCCCCGCACGAGCCTCAGCCGCGCATGCCGGTCGCCCTCGAAGTGCAGCACGACGTCCACGAGGTGCTCCAGCAGCCGCGGGCCCGCGATGGCCCCGTCCTTGGTGACATGGCCCACCAGGAGCGTGGACATGCCGCGTTCCTTGGAGGCCCGGATCAGCGCCCCCGCCACCTCCCGCACCTGCGCCATGCCGCCCGGGGCGCCGTCGATCTCGGGCGAGGCGACGGTCTGCACGGAGTCCAGGATCAGCAGCGACGGCTTGACGGCGTCGAGGTGCCCGAGCACCGCCGCGAGGTCCGTCTCGGCGGCGAGATACAGATGGTCGTCGATGGCATGGATCCGGTCGGCCCGCAGCCGCACCTGGCTGGCCGACTCCTCACCGGTGACGTACAGCGTCCGGTGCTCGTCGCTCGCCGACTTGGCCGCGACGTCCAGCAGCAGCGTGGACTTCCCGACGCCCGGCTCACCGGCGACCAGCACCACGGCCCCGGGCACCAGCCCGCCCCCCAGCACCCGGTCCAGCTCGGGTACGCCGGTGGAGCGGGCGGTCGCCTGCCGACCGTCGACCTGCCCGATCGGCACCGCGGACGTGGTCACGCGCCCCGGCGTGGTCGTACGCACGGCGGGCGCGCCGTACTCCTCGACCGTGCCCCAGGCCTGGCATTCGGGACAGCGGCCGAGCCACTTGGCCGTCTGCCAGCCGCACTCGGTGCAGCGGTAGGACGGCCGTTCCTTGGCGGACTTCGTACGGGCAGCCATGCACGAACCGTAACCGCCCCCACTGACAGCCGACCTCACGGACCGTTCTCCGGCACCGGGGCTGTGGGTCACGCGGCCCGGCGTTACCGGTGCACCCGGGGCGGGTGCGGGCGCGAGGGGGGGACGCGGCCCGGCGTAGCGGGGTGCCGCTGCGCCCACCCGTGCCGCCCCAGCGGCACGACTGCCCGCAGCTAGGGGGGCGGGACGGGCGGTCAGCCGCGTACGGCGCGAAGGGGGCGTGTCGGGGGGTGTCCGCCCGCAGCGGTTGGCGCGTCAACGCCCCGCACCCCCGTAGCCAACCGATTCCGCGCCGTTCCGAGGACGGA